>JAGHDB010000223.1 GCA_021160155.1 Bacteroidales bacterium
GGCATCCACAGACATCCCGATGGTCAGGATAATCCCGGCAATCCCCGGAAGGGTGAGTACCGCTCCCAGTGAGGCCAGTACCCCCATAATCAGAAAGACGTTAACCAAAAGGGCTACATCTGACACAAATCCAGCCTTGTTGTAATAGAAAACCATATACACCAGAACGATCAGGAAGGCGATCAGAAAAGAGATCAAACCCGAATTAATGGATTCATGCCCCAGAGACGGACCAACCACACTTTCCTGAACAATTACGGCCGGAGCATCCATCTTACCCACATTCAGAATATTTGCAAGGTCCTGAGCCTCTTCCACCGTCATATTCCCTCCCGAAATTGAAGAGCGACCTCCGGAGATCTCACCCTGCACGGTCGGTGAAGACCGGACGTATCCGTCAAGCACGATGGCAATGGAACGACCCACATTATCTTTGGTCAACCGTTGCCAGGTTCTGGCACCCTCTGCATTCATCAACAGGGTCACCTCAGGTTTTCCTGACATATCATAATCCTGCCTTGCCCGCTGAACCACAGAACCATCCAGGGCAGCTTTACCGTCCCGGCTGGTTACTTTAATGGCATGCAACGCAAAGGTTTCCGGGTTGTTAGGCAGAGGTTTGGCCGACCAGTAAAACCGCACGTTAGAGGGGAAAATCGACCGTATCCGCGGCATATTCAAAATGGTATTCACCCGTGCAGTATCCCTGAAATGGGCAAAACCCACAATAGAACCCGGGAAAAACTGGGTGCCGTTTGAATTTGGTTTTAACAGGGCCCACAAAGGATAATTCTCGGCAAATTGTTCCAGGTCTGAAGATTTATTAGCAGCAGTAGTATCTTTTTCCAGTTTGTCAAGCAGACTCTGCCGTGTGGTATCAGACTTGGCTAGTGTAGTATCTTTCTGTGGTTTAGTTTGGTCCTTACTCTGGGCAATAGAGTCAGTGGTCTGCTTCAATCCCTGGTTGATCTCTTTCAGACGCGCATTGGCATCCTGAAAAAACTGCGCCAGTTCAGGGTTTTCATAAGTCTCCCAGAACTCGAGTTTGGCAGCCACCTGCAACAATTTCCTGACCCTTTCAGGTTCTTTGATACCCGGCAGCTCAATCAGCACACGACCGGCAGTCCCCAGCTCCTGAAAACTGGGCTGGGCCACACCAAACTGGTCAATCCTGGCTCTCAGGATTTTTATACTGTTTTGAATGGCAGCGTTGGTCTCTTTACTCAATACACTCAGTACCTCATCGTTTGTGGAGTTATAAGAGATTTGGTCGCGCAATTCCATGGTATTAAAAATCGCTGCCAAACGCCCGTTAGGATCCACTGTCTGAAATGCCTGCCCGAACAGTGTTACAAAATCAGTCTGACTGGTTTTCTGCATCTGACGGGCTAATAAAAGAGCCTTATTGAAAGTAGTATCTTTCGAATGATTCGCAAGTGAACGAATCAGATTCTCCACAGAAACTTCAAGTGTAACGTTCATTCCACCTTTCAGGTCAAGCCCCAGGTTAAACTCCCTCTCCTGGCAATCCCGGTAGGTGTATTTTTTTAAGCCAAGAAAATTATAAACCGGTACCCCGGCTATGGAATCTTTATAAAAAGTTTTTTTTTGAGGATCTCCCTGCGCATAATCATTTGCCTTCTTTTCAATTCTGAATGTTACAAAAGTAAATGACAGCTGATAGAGGGACACCAATGCCAAAGTTATTGCTAAAAGCCTGATTGCTCCTTTATTACGCATTTGTTTCAGGATTTAATTTAATCGTCGTAAATCTGTTCGTTTTTGAACGCGCAAATATATGGAATTTATTTAAATATTGCTAAAACAAAAGGCAACCACTACCGGTTGCCTTTCACCTGAAAACAGGGGAACCCGTTAATCCAGTAATGTGTTGAAATCCTCTTCCAGCGGTTGATCTTTTTCAAAGTCCCAAAGCGTGGTCTTTCTGATGTTGTAGTAATAATTCCAATAGGTTCTCATGGCAAGCACATAAGAATTAATGGTCTCGTCCTTGCTTTGAAGCGCATCATTGAGTTTCAGTACATCCAAAGACCCGATCATAAATTTCTGTTTGGTGATGTCATAGCGTATCTGTGACAGGGATTTTCGTTTTTCAGCCAAAATCAGCTGATCATCCTGCATATTGAACTGCATGACCTGCAAATAGATATTCTGGTCGAAATCGATTTTTTGTTGCTCAACCGACAATTCCACTACGTCCCGGCTTGATTCGGCCATCCGCAGCATACCCTTTCGTCGTCCCCAGTCAAGAATCGGCACCTTAACCCCAATCGTTAGACGCTGCGATTGTTGCGGATTCAGATACGCCTCCCGTAAATCCTTACCTCGCTGGGTGAGCCCGTAAGCCGCAAAAAGATCGGCATTGAACCGGGCATTGGCCCTTGCCCGAGCAATACCCTGCTCAGCCTGCAGAATTTGCCGCTCCATTGAAAGCATCTGCGGATTATTCTCCCGGGCATGTTGCATCGCCTGATCCACGTCGATTTCCAGATTAGGGATATCCATTGTCGCACTCAGTTCTAAGTCGATCTTATCATTGAACCCAAGAAAGGTGCGGATATTGGATTTTTTTACCTCCAGATTCAACCTGCTTTTTGTTAATGCATCTGCAGAAGTTAATTGGTTAATCTCCATCTGAAGCAACTCTCCCTTATCGATCATTCCCAGTTCATAGCGCCCCTGTGCAATTTTATACAGGGTATCATTATTGGCCAGATTATACTCCTGTTTGGTCACTTCCATCTGTGCGGCAAGCAGATCATAAAAATATTGCACTGCCCGGAGGTTGACATTCTCCATGGCTTCGATATAATTTTTTTTTGCCTCTTCATACTTTAAAGGTTCGATTTTCTTCTCCCATTTAAATTCATTGTAAGAAAAAAGAGGCTGACTAAAACCAATACTGATGGGAGTTGACATGAGCGAAGCCGGATCACCGGTCAGCAAATCCAGACGTCCCAATTCTGAATTGACAAAGATTCTGCCTCCCGTGAACGGCACATTTTGATTGATCGAAAAACTTAAGCTTGAATTCAATCGTTTGGTTTCGGCATATTTTTCAATCCATTGGCCATTTTCATACACTGCGTCTTTAGTGATGGCCCGGGTCAGATCAACCAAATCGGCATTCAGTGAGAGGGAAGGCAGGTAATTAGCTTTATAAGCACGATATTCCCAGTAATTCTGACGGAAACGATGTTTAGCCAACAGGGCTTCAAGAGAGTTTTCATGAGCCAGTTGAATAACATCATTAAGTTTCAGTATTCTTACCGACGGAGCCTGACTAAAGAGACAAAGAGGAAAAATCAGAGTAATTGCAATTAAAATAGATCGTCGTCTGAACATGATTCTTAATTATTTATCTGATGTTGAACTTTATGTAGAACGTAGTGAAACAACCGGATCCTGATCTGCCGCGCGTTTCGCCGGCAGATAGCCAAAAATGATCCCCACCGCTGCAGATACACCAAAGGCAATCAGCACCGAAACCGGGGTTATAATGGTCAGTATTCCTGCAAAATGAGTAATCAACCGTGCCATAATAAATCCCAGCACAACCCCGATCAGACCACCCACAATGCTGATCAGAATCGATTCGGCAAGAAACTGAAAAATAATATCCTTTCGGGTCGCACCAATAGCCTGCCGGGTGCCAATTTCTCTTACCCGCTCCATGACTGAAGCCAGCATGATATTCATAATACCGATACCTCCCACAATCAGGGAGATGCTGGCAATGGCCCCAAGTACAATATTAAAAATATCTTTGGTTCGTTGTTGCTGTTTCAACAATAATTCAGGAACCGTGATCTTGAAATCAGCCACTCCGTTGTGCCGTCTCAACATCATGCGGGTGAGGATTTCCGTAGTGGGTTGAAGTTGATCGGTTTCATATACCTGCACCACAACTTTATCCAACTGATGATAGTTTAATACAGAGGTAGTTCCCTGGTCAGATCCCGTGATGATTGTTTCCGAGATCCTTCCTCTTCCAAACATTCGCATTGAAGTGATCTCGGGTAGTTTAACATTTACCAGAGCACGGTTCATGTAGCGAATCAGCATTGTTTTTGAAGGGATAAATACCTGGTCATTGGTATTGCTGATCCCCAGTCCGGCCGACGATGAAGAAACCATAACCTCCCTGGGTCGTAATATACCGATGACACGCAACCAGTTGTGTCCGGCTTTAATGAATTTACCGAGAGGATTCTCTGCCGGAAATAACAATGCGGCAACGTTAGAACCGATAACCGCTACGGCTTGCCCGGTCTCTTCATGGATCGGTCTAAACAGGATGCCTTTATTGAGTTTAAGGTTAAACAAAGAAAAATAAGAGGGATCTACCCCCATTAATACCGTAGGACGACGCACTTGATTATGCTGGACAAAAGTGTTTAGCTGAATCTCGGAACTTATCTGTTTTACAGTGGGTAACACCTCCTTTATTGCAGCCACATCCAAAAGATTGAGCCCCCCGGAGAATTTTTTAGTCTCCTTTTTTTCATCTTTCTGATCGCTATTTGCCGTTTGATCTATGATCGGTTCAACAATGATATTATTAACTCCGACCAGTTTGATCTGGTCAAGTATCTCTTTCTGTGCCCCCGTGCCAATAGCCAGCATGCTGATAACCGCCCCCACACCAAAAATAATTCCCAGGGCCGTCAGAACGGATTTCAGTTTATTGGCTATTATTGCCTCAACAGCAATAATGATGTCATGAAAATATTTTCTGAAAAACATCGATACAGACTTATCGTTGAATACGAGTTTTAACTGATCCGCTCTGTCCGCTACGGCTATTCCCACTCTTACCGGATAAAGATCTGCTTCGCATCATCTGTTGTATCTTGGCACGATCAACCCCGGCCGGCAATGAACCTCTTTTTATCCGTCCCATCTCATCCATCCGTTTCTGTTGCATTTCGTGCATCCGCTGAGCTGCTTCCTTTCTGCGTTTCTCTTCTTCAATCTTTCTTTTTTTAACCTTCTCGTATACATCCATCCCTGCAAAATCCCACTCATCCCCCTTTTCCGGTACCGTCAGATAGATGTTGTCACCCGCCGAAAGACCATCCAGCACGACAATGTAATTTTCATTGGCTTCGCCAAGATCTACTATCTGTCTCACTTTCTTATCGGCCCGGTACACATAAGACATTGAATCTGTATTATGCACCGTTTCAAGAGGTATATACAAAACATCTTCGAAAGAATTTGTTTTGATCTGATTAATGGTGGTCATAGCCGGCCGCAGGGTGGTATCGCTCTCATTAAGCAGAATTCGCACTTCAAATACTTTGGCATCAGAATTGGGTAATTGTTCCCCCACATTAGCCACTTCAGTCACCACACCGGTATATTGCCGGTCAGGGAAAGCATCCACCCCCACTATAACCGGCTGGTTAACCTTAACTTTACTGACATCAATCTCATTTACATAAGTGATAGAGATCATTTTGGTCAGGTCGGGCAAAGTAGCAATGACCGGATCCCATGGTGAGATGGTTGAACCGACTTTTCGCCTGCCCCCTCCCCAATCTCTTTTATAAATCACCATACCGTCCTGAGGTGCCTTAATCACAAAATGATTCAATACTTCAATCAGTTTATCCCGCCGTTCATACTGTCTTTTCAGAGCAATTGAGGTTTTGGTCATGGATGCTTCCGCCTGGTCTTTTTTCAGGCTGTAGTTCTTAACCGCTTGATCATAAGCCCGTTTGGCCTTATCCAGATTCATTTCAGCCTGCCGGATAGTGGCCGGAGGCTCATATTTTGACTGGTCAAGGATAATTCTGCGCTCTTCAAGCGCATATTCCAGATCTTTGATAGTATTCCGGTAATTCCTCAATTGCATGGTCGTATCCAGTTTGACCTGGAGAAAAGAGGCTTCATCCCGCTCAATCTGATCTTCCATACTTTGCAGTGAACTGGTTGCATCGGTGCGGTCAAGGGTTGCCACATAGTCACCCTTTTTTACCACGGTTCCCTCAGGAACCAAATCCACGATTTTTACATTGTGCACCCGTGCATCCCTCATATTCTCCGGCCCCCGAATACTGACCGAGTTCAGTGCTCTCAATTCACCGGTAGTACTCACCAATACATCAAACTGCCCCTGTTCAACTTTAACAATAACATCCACACTCTTATCTTTACGGGCAATACTGTAAATAAAAACAGCAGCCAGCACAACAAGAATTATGGCAATAAAAAACCAGCGTCTTTTCATCTCACAAACGGATTATTTAAACAATTCTCGAAATTCTTCACGATTAAAACACAAACATAATGTTTGGCAAGCATATGATAAAAGGAGGTAGGATTAATTAGAGATTATTAACAATTCTTAACAATATCAAGGATTTCATTAACAAACTCCCCGGCCGCAGCATTTGCCTGACGTATGTCCCGGGCCTCGGCATATACCC
>JAGHDB010000097.1 GCA_021160155.1 Bacteroidales bacterium
CAACGAGTCTGTCAGCACCTCTTTTACCCTGCAGAAAATGAGCAAACAATCAACGGTGATCCGGCAAATCCGTGAGCGACATCTGAATCTTGAAGAAGCCCTGGTGCCGCCTTATAAAATCATTATTGACGAATGAAATAATTGTGAATATTAAAAAAGTCATATTGACCCGGATCGGATGGATCTATTTTTTACTGTTGCTGGCAGCTCTCGCCATCACGGGTCAGGTGATTTACATTCAGGTTGTTCAGGGAGATGCCCTGCGTCGCGAAGCAGAACAGATCAGTCAGCGATCCATGATTCTGCCGGCTACCCGTGGAGATATTCTCGCCGATGATGGCAGAGCACTCGCCAGCTCAGTACCTCGTTTCAATCTCGCAATCGACCCAAACAGTAAGGGAATGAAACCCGACTCGCTGTTCTGGAATAATATCGAGCCGCTGTCCGCCGGGCTTGCCCGCCTTTTCGGAGACCATACCGCCGCTTATTACAGCCGGATAATCCGCCAGGCACGCAAAGCCGGTAAGAAATACCTGATACTCAAAAGAAATATCTCTTTTGAAGAGTCTGAGAAAGTAAGACAATTACCCCTGTTTAATCTCGGAAAGTATAAAGGGGGACTGATTCTCGAGCGGGTGACGAGCCGTGAAAGGCCCTATGATCTCCTGGCCAGCCGTACCATCGGGTACCTGAATAAGGGGTCGTCAGGAACCGTGGTAGGGCTTGAGGGAGCTTACGACCATGAACTGAAAGGGCGTGAAGGATTACGGTATGAACACCGCATCGGGGGCGGACAATGGATACCGGTGAGCCTTGATAATGCAATTGAACCGGTTGACGGAAAAGATGTTGTCTCAACTATCAATATAAAATTTCAGGATGTGGCCGAACAGGCTCTGTATGAACTGTTACAGAGCCACCAGGCAGATCACGGTTGTGCCGTGCTGATGAAAGTAGCTACCGGAGAAGTACTCGCCATTGCCAACCTGGGGCGGACCAGCGACGGGAATTATCATGAGAATTTTAATTATGCCATCGGAGAACGGGTTGAACCCGGATCAACTTTTAAACTTCCGGCGATCATGGCGGCCCTTGAAGACGAATATGTGACCCTGGATGATACGGTCAATACCTTTCACGGCGCTTTTAAATTCTACGACCGGTATGTATATGATTCTCATAAAGGCGGATTCGGGGTGCTGACGGTCAGACAAGTGATTGAGAAGTCTTCCAATATCGGGATGGCCCGACTGATCGACAGGTGTTACCATAATAATCCGCAACACTTTATCGATAGGCTCTATGCCATGGGGATTGATAAACCTTTAAATCTGGATATTTTAGGAGATCCTCCTCCGCGGATTAAAAAACCCGGGGATCCCGACTGGTGGGGGACCACGCTTCCGTGGATGGCTCACGGATACGAGCTCGAACTTACCCCCATGCAAATCCTGACTTTTTATAATGCCATAGCTAATAACGGCAAAATGGTAAAACCAAGATTCGTTAAGGGATTACGCGACCACAGTCTGATGGTCAGAACTACGAAAACCGAAGTTATTAAAAACTCCATTTGCAGCAGGTCAACCTTGAAACTGGCCCGTGAGTTACTCGAAGGAGTAGTGGAACGGGGTACGGCATCCAACCTGCGCCCGAAATATTACAAAATAGCCGGTAAAACCGGTACCGCAGTGATTGCGCGTAACGATCGGGGATATGTGGATGATGCGGGTAATAAAGCCTACAGAGCTTCATTCGTTGGTTATTTCCCGGCGGACCACCCGATGTTTTCGTGTATCGTGGTTATATCAAGGCCCAATATGCGTGAATATTACGGCAACAAAGTGGCAGGCTCGGTATTTCAGACTATCGCCGATAAAGTATATGCCACGGAACTGGCCCTCCATCCTCAACTGACCGTGCCGGATGTATTACCTGCCGGGCAGCGCCTGCCTGTCGTCAGACCGGGAGTATGGAACGAAGTGAGCCCGCTTTTGCATGACCTTAACTTTAAAGTGTCGGGCAATATAACCTCCGCATTCTCCGTGACCGCTCTGCCTCAGGGATCGGGGTATCGTTTAGAACCCGTGGGAACCGCACCGGCCCAGTTACCCGACCTGAGAGGATTTGGACTCAAAGATGCGTTGCCGGTACTTGAAAATCTCGGACTAAAAGTAAAAATCAACGGATACGGTTTTATAACTGCTCAAACCCCGGCAGCCGGTACGCCGGTCAGGGGATTGCACCAAATTCAATTGGAATTATCTGTCAATGAAGAGTATAAAGCAACTGTTATACCCGCTGCCGGTTCGTAATCTGACCGGAGATGCAGATTTTTGTCCCACCGGAATTACCCTCGATTCACGGCAGGTCAAACCGGGTATGCTCTTCGCTGCACTGCCCGGCACACAAACTGACGGACATCGATTTATCCCTGATGCCATTCGTTTGGGTGCCGGTGCCATTCTTTGTGAAATACTCCCCGAAAAACCGGAGCCAAATGTGACTTACGCAGTGGTGACGGATGCCCCACGGACATTGAGCCATGTGGCTGCCTCGTATTTTGGTTATCCTGCAGAAAAATTGAAGCTGGTGGGCATAACCGGTACCAACGGTAAAACAACCATTGCCACTCTGCTGTACCGTTTGTTTGAATTGCTCGGCTACCGGTCCGGGCTACTTTCTACCATACGGGTCAGGATACATAACCGTGTATTACCGGCTACCCATACTACACCGGATGCCATTGTCGTTAACCGCATCCTGGCAGAGATGGTTCAAGCCGGATGTGACTACGCTTTTATGGAGGTTTCTTCTCATGCACTGGAGCAGGAGCGGGTATCCGGACTGAAATATTCGGGGGCGGTATTTACCAACCTGACCCGCGATCATCTGGATTACCACCCGGATGTAGCTTCATACCTGAAAGCCAAGAAAAAACTTTTTGACCAGTTGTCACCCGATGCATTTGCCCTGGTGAATGCTGATGACAAAAACGGTGCGGTGATGCTGCAAAATTGCCGCGCCTTGAAAAAAACTTACGGCCTCCGGTCGGTCGCCGATTACCACGGCCAAATAATCGAGACCGGATGGCAGGGCACGCTGCTTCAAATTGAAACACAGGAGGTGTGGACCCGCTTTGCCGGTCGTTTTAACGGATCTAACCTGCTGGCTGTGTACGCTGTTGCCCGATTGCTGGGGCAGGAGAAAGAGCAGATACTCACCACTTTAAGCCAACTAACCCCCGTAGAGGGGCGAATGGAACAGGTAGACCTTGGCAGGCAGATAACCGGAATCGTGGATTATGCCCATACACCGGATGCCCTTGAGAATGTACTGAAAACACTTACTGATTTGCGTAAACCCGGCAAACAGGTAATCACTGTGTTCGGTGCCGGGGGTGACCGCGATAAAGGTAAGCGCCCGGAAATGGCCAAAGTAGCCTGCCGTTACAGCGACCGGGTGATCATTACATCGGATAACCCGCGTACCGAAAACCCCGAACAAATTATCCGGGATATTGAAATGGGTATCCCCGCTGCTAAACGGCCGGTCGCCCTCTCCGTTACGCGGAGAGACGAAGCGATCCGTACCGCTTTCGCGCTGGCTCAACCGGGTGATGTGATCCTGGTGGCCGGGAAAGGCCATGAAACTTACCAGGAAATTAATGGCGTGCGCCATCATTTTGACGATCGTGAAGAATTGGAAAAACTGACAAAACAAACCCAATGATCTATTACCTCTTTAACTGGTTAGACCAAATGGATGTGCCGGGAGCCGGACTTTTCCACTACATTTCGTTCAGGGCTGCCCTGACTCTTATCACCGCACTGGTACTCTCAACCCTGATTGGCAAAAAAGTGATTCTGCTGCTGGCCCGAAAACAGATCGGGGAGGCGGTGAGGGACCTCGGATTGGCAGGTCAGAAAAATAAGGAGGGAACTCCTACCATGGGAGGGATCATCATCCTGGCATCCCTTGTGATCCCGGTTTTGCTCTTCGCCAAACTTGAAAATATATACATCATCCTGATGATGGTCACTACTTTATGGTTAGGGCTCATCGGACTTGCCGATGATTACATCAAAGTGTTCAGGAAAAACAAAGCCGGACTGACAGGTAAGTTTAAAGTTGCCGGACAGGTGATTTTGGGGATAGTAATCGGAGTGACTATGTATTTTCATCCGGATATTGTGATCGGGGAAAAAATCCCCGTAGCACCGGGAGAATCCGTGATTTATCAAACCGGGCAGCCGGGAGAATCGGAAAAAAGTCCGGCCTTCCAATATAAAGAAGAGAAATCTGCAACTACCACCATCCCCTTTGTAAAAAATAATGAATTCGACTATCACTGGCTGGTGAACTGGATGGGTCCGGAAGCGGGGAGATGGACCTGGGTAGTCTTTGTGATACTCATTATCCTGATCATTACCTCGGTCAGTAACGGGGCCAATATTACCGACGGACTTGACGGACTGGCTACCGGAACCTCGGCTATTATGGGGGTGACGCTGGGGATCCTGGCGTATGTGTCAGGTCATTACGAGATCGCTGACTATCTGAATATCATGTATATACCAAATTCAGGAGAGCTGGCTGTATTTGTCGCCGCTTTCATCGGAGCTACTGTGGGATTCCTCTGGTTTAACTCTTTCCCCGCTCAGGTTTTTATGGGAGATACCGGGAGCCTGGCCCTGGGGGGCATGATCGCCGTATTTGCCATCCTGATCCGTAAAGAGTTGCTGGTGCCTATCCTGTGCGGCATTTTTCTCGTTGAGAATCTTTCTGTGGTTATGCAGGTGGGATGGTTTAAATATACACGAAAAAAATATGGAGAGGGGAGACGGATCTTTTTGATGGCACCGCTCCATCACCATTACCAAAAAAAAGGATATGCAGAACCGAAAATTGTGACCCGCTTCTGGATCATCGGGATCCTGTTGGCAGTCATCACTATAGTAACACTTAAAATCAGGTAAACTGAAGCAGAATGTAGTCATATTGGGAGCAGGAGAGAGCGGCACGGGAGCCGCGATTCTGGCCGTTAAGAAAGGTCTGACGACTCTTGTTTCGGATTCGGGGGTCATCCGTCAGGAATATTGCGACCTGATGCAACAATATGAAATAGAATATGAAGAGGGAGGACACTCCGAAAACCGGATATTAAAAGCCGATCTCGTAGTGAAAAGTCCGGGTATCCCGGATGACGCCCCCCTGATTTTGCAACTCAGAGAGAAAGGCGTTCCGGTAATTTCCGAAATCGAATTCGCGGGCCGGTACAACAAAGCAAAAGTCCTCTGTGTGACCGGATCAAACGGAAAAACCACTACCACACTGCTTCTGCATCATATTCTGAAAAAGGCCGGCCTGAATGCCGGACTGGCGGGGAATGTGGGGCACAGCTTCGCGCGCCAGGTGGCAGAGGAGAAACATGATTATTACGTACTCGAAATAAGCAGCTTTCAATTAGACGGAATGTACGATTTCAAGGCCGATGTTGCCATCCTGATGAATATTACTCCGGATCATCTCGATCGCTACGGCCATGATTTTAACCGGTACGCTGCATCCAAATTCAGGATTCTCCAAAATATGACCCGTAATGACCATTTCATCTTTTGCGGGGATGATGAGGTAATCCGCCTGGGTGTGGCTCAGCGGGAAGTCAAACCGCAGGTCTACCGGTTCGGTTTTAACGAACATTATATACCCGGGGCTTATGCCGAAGGCGACCGGATTTTTTTTGAAATAACTAACACTCAATTTAATATGTCTATGTTTGATTTATCCATGCAAGGCAAGCACAACGTGCATAATTCCATGGCAGCCGGAATTGCTTCGCGCGTTCTCGAAATCCGTAAGGAAACCATCCGTGAAAGTTTGTCGGATTTTCAGGGAGTTGAACACCGGCTTGAGCCGGTAGTCAAGGTTCACGGAATCGAGTTTATTAATGATTCAAAAGCCACCAATGTAAATTCAACCTGGTACGCCCTTGAAACTATCCAGAACCCCGTCATCTGGCTGGTCGGCGGTGTGGATAAGGGGAATGATTATACCATGCTGTTTCCCCTGGTCCGTGAAAAAGTGAAAGCGATCATCTGCCTGGGAACCGATAACACTAAAATCCATGATGCTTTTGAGCGAATAGTGGATACCATCGTGGATGCAGAGGATATGGCAGATGCTGTGAAGACGGGTTATTATCTTGCCGGACAGGGAGATACGGTTTTGCTTTCTCCTGCCTGTGCCAGTTTTGACCTGTTTGAAAATTATGAAGACCGCGGGCGGCAGTTCAAAACGGCCGTGAGAGAGTTGTAAAATTTTCTCCGGTTCTCTCTTTGATTGTGATATGAAGCAACTGATGAAATATTTTGGAGGCGACCGCGTGATCTGGTTGCTGATCGTGATCCTGACGATCTATTCGGCTGTTGCCGTAGCCAGTTCAGTGGCTTCCGTTGCCTATCGCAACGGTGGTAACGTGACGGTATATATCATTCGCCACTCTGCTTTTCTTATTGCAGGTTGGTTTATTATCTATATCACGCACCTGATCCCGTATAAATGGTACAGCATGATGGCTTCGCTGCTAATGCTGGTGGCTGTGGTGCTGCTGGCGTTTACGCTTACAAAGAAACTGGGCGTGGAGAGGAACCAGGCATCGCGCTGGTTGAAAGTACCCGGGATCGGAGTAAAATTTCAGACTTCAGACTTTGCCAAACTGGTGCTGATCATTTTCGTGTCGCGGTATCTAAGTCGTAATCAGGCGGGAATAGAAAATCTGAAAACGGGTCTTCTGCCGGTTCTTTTCTGGATTTTATTGATTTGCGGATTAATACTGCCCGAGAATTTTTCAACTTCGGCCATGTTGTTTCTCACCAGTATAATTTTGCTGTTTATCGGCCGGGTTAAGATGAAATACCTGCTGTTGCTGGCCGCTATCGGGCTCATTGTGGTGGTGGGTTATATGTCGATCTCATCCTACACCGGGGCGGAGAACCGGACTAAAACATGGGAGAACCGTATCGAATCTTTTGTGCACGGTAAAGGGGACGGTTTTCAAACCACCAAAGCAAAGATTGCCATCGCCAACGGCGGCCTTATGGGAAAATTTGCCGGCCACAGTACACAGCGTCACTCACTCCCGCATGCTGATTCGGATTTTATTTTTGCCATTATCATCGAGGAGTACGGACTACTTTTCGGTGCTTTACCACTGCTTTTTATATATCTCGTCCTGCTCTACCGGGCAGGTGTTATAGTGAGGAGGTGTGACCGCACATTTCCTGCCTTTCTGGCCATTGGTCTGATGCTCATGCTGGTGATCCAGGCCTTGGTCAATATGGGTGTGGCTACCGGTGTGCTGCCGGTAACCGGACAAACACTACCCTGGATCAGTCGGGGCGGAACCTCCATAATTGTTACCAGTCTGAGCCTGGGGATAATTCTCGGGATTAGCCGTTCTTTAGATGAAGCGCCAGTAAATGCCTGATAATGCACAAATAAGGATTATGATTACCGGTGGAGGCACGGGGGGACACATCTATCCTGCCATTGCCATCGCGGATGCGCTGAAGGCCCGGTTGCCCGGGGTGCAGTTACTCTTCGTGGGTGCACACGGAAAAATGGAGATGGAGAAGGTTCCTGCGGCAGGTTACGAGATAGAAGGATTACCGGTAGCACCGCTGCACCGCCGACTGACCCTGAAGAATCTGCTTTTCCCCGTTAAATTGCTGACCAGCCTGGTCAGGTCGGGGCAATTGATCCGCAGGTTTCATCCCGATCTGGTGATCGGCACCGGCGGATTTGTCAGCGGACCGGTCATTCGTATGGCAATACGCAGAAAAATCCCGGTATTGCTGCAGGAACAAAATTCTTATCCGGGAATTACAAACCGGTTGGTTGCCGGAAAGGCACAGCGTATCTGTGTGGCTTACAACGGTATGGAACGATATTTCCCGAAAGATAAAATCGTGCTTACCGGTAACCCGGTCCGCAAACAACTAACCGCCATCGATCAGAAACGCGCAGAGGGAAGAGCTCGTTTCAGTCTGCCTGACGACCGTCCGGTGATCCTGCTCTTCGGTGGCAGTCTGGGTGCCCGCACGATCAATCAAACTATGGCCGCTCATATTGAAGAACTGGCCGGTAAAAGAATATCCGTCATTTGGCAGACCGGAACGGATTTCGCCTCTACTGCCGCTGCCATGGTTAAGTCACATAATATCAGTCATATCAAAGTATTACCGTTTATTAATGAAATGGAACTGGCCTATGCGGTTGCTGATTTAGTGGTTTGCCGTGCCGGCGCCATCACCTTGTCAGAATTGGCCGTCACCGGAAAACCGGCCATCCTCGTTCCTTATCCGCATGCCGCCGAAGACCATCAAACCAAAAATGCCCGGGTATTTGAAGCCGAACAGGCCGCTCTGCTCGTTCCCGACACCGAAGCACCTGCTACACTGGTGGATAAAATGCTAGAGTTGATCGGTCAACCTGAAAAACTCCGCTCAATGAGCCGGAAAATGAAATACTTCGCGCGCCCCAATGCCACTCGTAATATCACCACGGAAATATTGAATCTCCTCCCTGAATCTTTTAATCAACATAATCTCTTAATCCCCCGGTCCCTTCCCCGCCATTGCTACTTCCTCGGTATCGGCGGAATCGGCATGAGCGCCCTGGCACGTTATTTTCGGCAAAATGGAGTTGAAGTATCGGGTTATGACCGCATCGCCACACCACTTACCCGCCGGCTTGAAGCCGAGGGGATGCATATTCATTACAAGGATGACCCTGCGTTGATCCCGCCCGCCTTTGCTTCTCCTGCCCAGGGTGATGAGAGCCTGGTTGTTTATACCCCGGCAATACCGGAATCACACCGTGAGCGACAGCGGTTGATCCAACTGGGATACCACTTGCACAAGCGCTCGGAGATCCTGGGAATGTTGTCTGAGCAATACCGCACGCTGGCCGTGGCCGGTACACACGGAAAATCCACCGTTTCAGCCATGCTGGCGGAGATATTCAGAAATTCCGGAACCGGATGTACTGCTTTTCTTGGGGCCATAAGCAAATCCATCGGTAGTAATTATCTCTATGATGCCCAGGCAGAATGGGCCGTGATGGAGGCGGATGAATTCGACCGTTCGTTTTTAACCCTGCATCCCGTGCAGGCACTGGTGACTTCCAGGGATGCTGATCATTTGGATATTTATGGTACTGAAGAGGAGCTGCAGGCAGCGTTTAATTCATTTATCAACCGCGTCACCCCCGGATCAGTAGTGATTCTGAAAAAGGGAGTGATACTGACCCCGGATCCCGTACACCGATACCGGATCCTGAGCTATGCTCTGGAAGATCCGGATGCTGATTACTATGCTGAAAATCTGCAGATTGACGAACCGGGTTACAAATTTGACCTGGTCACTCCCGTGGCAACTTACCGGGGATGGCACACGCGGATTCCGGGAGTACTTAATGTGGAAAATTCGGTGGCTGCAGCTGCTATGGCACTGGAGGCCGGGTTATATCCCGGTGAGGTGCAGAAAGGGTTGTCGGTTTTCGACGGACTGGTTCGCCGGCTGGATATCCGGTTTAACCGGAATAATATTATTTATATGGATGATTATGCCCATCATCCCAATGAGATCAGGGCTTTGCTGCATTCGGTGAGGGCGTTATATCCCGGCCGGAAAATAACCGGGATATTCCAGCCTCATCTTTTTACCCGCACCCGGGATTTTGCAGCGCAGTTTGCCGCGGCACTGGAGGCATTGGATGAATTATTGCTCCTGGATATTTATCCCGCCCGCGAACAACCGCTGCCCGGCATCACTGCCCGTATTATTCTCGACCGGATCCGGGAAATCCCGGCTATTTTGGTGCAGAAAGAACAACTACCCGGAATTCTGGCTGAGCATACATTTGATATTCTGCTGACTATCGGGGCGGGCGATATTGACAGACTGGTTGAACCCATTACACAATACCTTGAGCAACATGTTACGTAAAACAGGCCACATATTAATCTGGATGCTACTGGCCGGTTACCTGGCGGTAGGACTCACGTTTACCGGTGAACAGATGCACCGGTTGCGGATAAAAAATATCCAGGTGGAGATTATCGACAGCCTGAAGAATCGTTTCGTGAGCCGGGATGATGTGATTAACCAGTTGAAAAAGAAACAATTATATATTAC
>JAGHDB010000199.1 GCA_021160155.1 Bacteroidales bacterium
AAAATGTACTGAGCAATATTCATTCGGCCAAAGATATTCTTGACCATGAAAAGGATGATGAGTTACGTGAAATGGCCAAGGAGGAGCTGGATGAACTGCACAGGAAGCAACAAAAAATGGAGGATGAAATTAAGCTGCTTCTCATTCCCTCTGATCCTCAAGACAGCAGAAATGCGATTGTGGAGATCAGAGCCGGTACAGGAGGCGACGAAGCAAGTATATTTGCCGGTGATCTGTTCAGAATGTACGTGAAATTTTGTGATATCAAAGGGTGGAAATACAGCATTAACCGGATTACAGAAGGTACATCCGGAGGATATAAGGAGATAATATTCACGATTACCGGAGAGGGAGTTTACGGAATTATGAAATATGAATCAGGGGTACATCGGGTGCAACGGGTACCGCAAACTGAGACACAGGGAAGGGTACATACTTCTGCTGCTTCAGTGGCGGTTTTGCCTGAAGCGGGAGAGTTTGACATCGATTTGAATGTCAATGATATACGTGTTGACACCTATTGTTCTTCAGGTCCGGGTGGCCAATCGGTTAACACTACCTATTCAGCGATCCGGCTAACCCATATACCATCGGGTATCGTGGTAACCTGCCAGGATCAAAAATCCCAGATAAAAAATAAAGAGAAGGCCATGGTTGAACTCCGGTCACGACTTTACAACCGGGAGTATCAAAAATATCTTGACGAGATCTCCTCCAAACGGAAAACCATGGTCAGCACGGGTGACCGGTCGGCCAAAATCCGTACCTATAATTATCCGCAGGGCAGAGTAACGGACCACCGGATCAAATTGACTTTGTATAATTTATCTGCCATTATGAACGGAGATATTCAGGAGATTATTGATAAATTGCAAATTGCTGAAAATGCCGAACGCCTTAAAGCTGCTGAAATAAATTAATCTATGACCTCAAAAGAGATATACAGAAAGATTTTACAAAAAAAATCTTGTCTCTGTATTGGATTAGATCCGGATCCGGCTAAAATGCCAGGTTTTTTTTCCGGTGATCCGGATGCACTGTTTCATTTTAACCGTGCCATTATCGAGGCTACTTCGGATTTAGCTGTATCCTATAAACCCAATCTTGCTTTTTACGAGGCTTACGGCCCGGGAGGCTTGAAACAGCTTGAAAAGACTGTGGATTTTATCCGCACAACCGACCCTTCTCTATTTATTATTGCCGATGCCAAACGGGGAGACATAGGAAACACGGCTGCTCAGTATGCCCGTTCTCTTTTTATTCATTATGATTTTGATGCAGTGACCCTTTCGCCATACATGGGCAGGGATTCTATCGAACCCTTTTTGCAATACCCGGGGCGTTGGGCAATTTTGCTGGGATTGACTTCTAATCCCGGCGCCGGCGACCTGCAGCTGATAAAACTTGAAAATGGCGAACAGGTTTACCACCGGGTAATCAGGATGAGTACTTCATGGGGAAATCCTGACAACCTGATGTATGTGGTTGGAGCTACACAGGCAGAAATGCTCTCTGAAATACGTGAAATCATTCCGGATCATTTTCTTCTGCTACCTGGTGTGGGAGCACAGGGAGGATCCATTGAAACGGTTATGACAAGGGGATTGAACAGGCAGGCAGGATTGCTGATTAACAGCTCACGTGCCATTATTCATGCCGGACAGGGATCTGATTTTACCACTCTGGCAAGAGAAGCGGCTTTAAGCATGAAGCGGCAGATGGAAGTTTTTTTGAAATAAACCTGATTTTTTTTCCATTTTAATTCTCTCTGTGCATCTAATCTGAAAAAGACACTGATGCAGGAAGAGTTGTTACACTATCTCTGGAAATATGGGCTTTACGCAACTAATTCGCTGAAAACTGTGAATAGTCAAAAGGTTACAGTGATCTCTCCGGGACAGTTAAATCATGAAGCGGGCCCCGATTTTCTTTTCGCGCGTATATTAATTAGTGGAGTGACCTGGGTAGGAGATGTTGAACTTCATCTGAGGTCATCCGATTGGTACCGGCATCATCATGAAACAAATCCTGCTTACTCTGCTGTGATCCTGCATGTGGTGGCAAAATATGACCAACCGGTATTCAGAATCGACGGAAAAGAATTACCGGCCCTGATTCTTCCGGTAAATCCCAAGTATGAAGAAAATTATCGCAGGATACAGTCGAGACCGGACCTTATCCCCTGTGCAGCAACCATTCCATATTGGCCCGGCCTTATGCTTGAAAACCTGATTTCTAGGATGGGTGTGGAAAGGATGGAGTATAAGAATGCTGAAATTAATCGCTTGTTACATAATAATCGGGGAGGGTGGCAGGAGACCCTGATGCAACTGTTTTTCAGAGCTTTTGGCTTTGGGGTGAATCAGGATAATTTTGAACAGTTAAGCCGGCAAATTCCCTGGAAGGTGCTTCAACGATGCCAATCCAATCTTTTCAGACTGGAGGCTCTGTTATTTGGGCAGGCCGGACTGATACCCGGTCGTCCGGATCGGGATCCTTATATAAAAGCATTACGGTATGAGTATCATTTTTTGAAAAAGAAGTATAACCTGCCGATACCAACTCCTGTTCTTTGGAAATTTCTCAGAATGCGCCCCGCAAATTTTCCGACTGTTCGCCTGGCTCAATTAGCTACAATACTGCATTTTAATGATGGACTTATGGAACTGGCGCTTACCCGTAACGGGCAATTCCCCATTGATTGCATTCATTATTATCCTTCTCTCTACTGGAGACAGCATTATCATTTTAACCGACCGGTTTCGGGGACTTACAAACTTCCCGGGAAAGGTACATACACGGGTTTGATGATTAATGCTACTCTTCCTTTCAGGGCCTGTTATGCACATGCTCATGATGACCCGGCTTCACGAGATACCTGGATGGAGATTCTGTATCATCTTCCTCCGGAAGATAACCGCATCAGCCGGTTATGGTTGAAGTCGGGTGTGATATTGAATTCGGCATGGCAAACACAGGCCCTGTTTCATCTCTTTAGATTTTATTGTCGTGAAAAACGCTGCCTGGCCTGTCCGGCCGGACATTACCTGATCCGGTACGGAAAATAGCCTGCGTTTTGCTAAATTGCTCCAAAGAACAGTTTCGGTATGAGTCGTATTTTACTTACCGGATCAAATGGCCTTTTAGGTCAGAATCTGATCTCGGAAATATTACAAAGAACAGATATGCAGTTGCTTGCTACATCCGGATCAGACAATAAATTTCCGGTTAACGGAGGATATGATTTCATCCGCATGGATATTTGCAACCGGCAATCGGTGTTTAAAACCATTCGGGAATTTAAACCGGATATTATTATCCACGCGGCTGCGATGACACAGGTCGATTCCTGTGAATCCAATCATAAAAAATGCAGTGAAATTAATATAGAGGGTACCCGGAATGTAGCTCAGGCAGCGGAACAGGCAGGAGCCTGGTTTCAGTATATTTCAACCGATTTTATTTTTAACGGCCGTAACGGACCGTATTGTGAAACAGATGATCCGGATCCGGTCAGTTATTACGGATGGTCAAAATTGCAGGGAGAAGAAATTACACGATCACTTTCTGTTCCCTGGTCAATTGTGCGTACTATTTTAGTTTACGGAGTGGTTCCCTCCATGAGTCGCTCCAACCTGGTTTTATGGGTGATCGAATCATTGAAAAAAAAAATACCTATCCGGGTAGTCGACGACCAATACCGGATGCCCACCCTGGTAAATGACCTGGCCGGAGGAATTCTTTCAATCATTGACCGGAAGCTGCAGGGAATATACCATCTTTCGGGACCTGATATCCATTCTGTACTGGAACTGGCACAAATAACCGCCCGGTTTTTTAATTTGGATGATTCTTTGATTTCTCCTGTTTCTTCACGAACTTTGAATCAAATTGGTTCACGTCCCCCTTCAACCGGCTTTGTTGTGGAGAAAGCCATTGCCGAATTGGATTATCAGCCGCATGATTTCAAAGCCGGTCTCAAAATGGTGAGGCGGCAATTGTTGCGTCATAAGAATATTAATTGAGGAGTTTATAGGTTACACGTTACAAATTCTCATTACAGATTACACAGGTTACAGGGTGCAGAAATGGAAAGGCTTATGAATTATCAAAGAAGAATATTTGGGATCTTTCTTTTACTTGCCGTGACGGCTTGCCAAAAGGAAATCGGATTTGATCCGTATATTGAAATGAATCACTTTTCGGATTGTAAAAATTCTCCTCTGAAAACACATGGCGATTACAGTTCCAGCCAGGATTGCTTGACTTATCAGTATGACGGCGACAGCACACTGCAGATCAATCATATAAATTCAGGGTTTAATTGCTGTCCGGGTATCATAAGCGTGGCTTTTGAACAGCGTGGTGATACTCTGCTTATTAACGAATCAGAGCGGCAAAGTATATGTGATTGTGATTGCCTGTATGATCTGAATTATACCATACATGGTTTACCCCCCGGTTCGTATGTGATTTTTGTACAAGAACCTTATGTTCAACCTGATTGTAAGAAGATGATGGTGCCAGTTGATCTGAAGGAACAACCGATAGGTGAGTTTTGCATCGAACGAACTTTTTATCCGTGGGGAATATGAGGATTTTGCAGGTTTTATTTGGTATTATTCTTGTATCGGGTTTTTCGTATGAGTTTTCTATAATTATATCTATAGGTTATGAAAAATAAAATATGGCTTATTATTAGTCTGATTGTGATAGGTTTGACAGGATGCAAAAAACCTGATGAGCCTAAACCGTTAGATCTGCCACCTGAAATCAAGTCATTAATTAAATCGGATAATGAGTTTGGACTTGATCTCTTCAGAAAAGTACTTGAATATGCAGAGCCGGGAGCTAATGTGATGGTATCACCGCTGAGCGTATCCCAGGCGCTCGCTATGACATATAACGGAGCAGCCGGGGATACAAAAACAGCTTTTGAGGCTACTCTTCAAATGCCGGATTTCTCAAGGGATAAAATTAACAGTTACAATAAGGAGTTGGTAACAGCTTTAGTTTCAAACGATTCGAATGTGCTTTTGGAGATTGCCAATTCAATATGGTACCGGCAGGAGTATGATATTCTGCAAGATTTTATAGATCGTAACCAAACTTACTATCAGGCTGTGGTCTATCCCGTTGACTTTAATGATCCGGGTTCCCTGGGAATAATCAACGGGTGGGTGGATGATCATACACATCATAAGATCGACAAGATCATTGACCAGATCAACTCTGATTCATTCATGTTCCTGATCAATGCGATCTATTTCAAAGGAACGTGGAGGTATGAATTCGATAAGAAAAAAACTTCGGATGGTCCTTTTTACCTGGAGGATGGTTCAACTGTCACGGTGCCCATGATGAATCAGAAGACAGATTTGAATATGCTTCAGACCGATCTGTTCACTTCAGTTGAACTTCCCTACGGGAAAGGAAACTGGAGTATGTTCCTCTTTCTCCCGGGGGGAGATCATTCTTTAGTTGAATTAAACGGTCAGTTGACCACGGATAACTGGAGTGAATGGATGCAAGCATATACCCCGACAAAAGAGGTTAGTATATCAATTCCCAGGTTCTCATTTGCCTTCAAACAGAAATTGAATAATGCTTTGATTGATATGGGACTGGGCATTGCTTTTAGCGGGGATGCGGATTTCAGTGATATGGCTCCGGGATTACCTTTGGCCATTAGCAAAGTGTTGCATAAAACTTTTATACAAGTTGATGAAGAAGGAACTGAAGCTGCCGCTGTTACTTCGGTTGAGATCAGGCTGACCAGTGCCGGGAACTTTTTCTTTGTCAACCGGCCGTTTCTTTTTGCCATTGTTGAAAAATCTTCCGGCATGATCCTGTTTATCGGACAGGTGATGAATCCCGCTGTTGAATAATCCATTTCGAGAAATCTGACTGTAATGAAAATCCAAACCATTCTGATAGCTGTTTTACTGCTGGGGTTATGGGCCGGTTGCAGTAAAAATAATCATCTGTTACCCCCTCCATCTGTTTCTTCATCATCTGACCTGATGTGCAAACGGTTTTACCCGTTAAAAAGCGGAGATCCCGGTCCGGATCAATCCTGTATACGATGGGTATATGACCGGGATGCTTCAATCCTTACATTGACCCATTATAATGCCGGTTTCAATTGTTGTCCCGAAGCCATTCAGGTTGATCTTGAAGTGAAGGGAGATTCTTTATTAATTTCTGAGGATGATTCGCTGGAATTATGCCGGTGTCTCTGTTTGTATGATGTGGATATCGTGATCCGGGACCTGCCGTCTGATTTGTATTATCTCAGGATAAAAGAACCTTGTGTTACGGATTCCCATCCGTTTATAACTTGTACATTGGATTTATCCGGTAAATCTTCAGGGCAATATTGCCTGAAACGAACCTATTATCCCTGGGGAGAGTGATCTGCAACCTGCTGATTTATAAACAGGATTCATATCAACAGGGTATTTAACCTGTTACTGATTATTTTGGCGCGTATATGTAAGAGTATTAATTCAATGTATTGATCTGTCCCAGCAGGTATGCTCTTGATTTAATTAATTCCCTTGGAAAATCCTTTCCCCATCGGCCTTCGATTGAAATACCTCCTTGGTAATGAATAGCTTTCAGGGCTTTCAGGTAAGGATAAAAATTATCTCCGGCAACCCCGGGTGCCGTACGATTGGCCAGTTCGGCAATATGAATATGGCGAAGGTGATCCGCGGCTTCTATGAGTGATCCGGGGGGCTCCGATTCACATCTCATATGATAGATATCTCCTAATACCTGTATATTCGGATGATTGATTTCCATAACGATTTTCATTCCCTCACTTACTTTGTTGATCAGGTTACTCTCTTTTTTGCGCAGCGGTTCAATCACCACGGTACCCCCGTATTTGGCTGCTATGGGGCCCATTTG
>JAGHDB010000112.1 GCA_021160155.1 Bacteroidales bacterium
AAAAAAATACTTACCCTGTTTAGCCTGCTGTTATTGGTGGGTTTTTCCATGACGCTGACTGCCGGTAATTACAAGCTGGATCAGTCAAAGGTTGATGCGGTTTTTGCCACAGCGGATCAGGCAACTACCCTGTCGGTATTTGATTTGGCCGATTTTAACGCACTCCAGCTTCCTGGCCAGAAAGTTGATGAGAAAGATCCGGTGATAGCTTTGGTGTTGTGTTCTGTTTTAGGATACATTGGTGCACACCGTCTTTATCTGGGTACAGAGACAATGACGTTTGTTCTATACCTGATTACTGCGGGGGGGTGTGGGATCATTACTCTTGTTGACTGGGTTCAGTTGCTCATGGTCGTTTTGGATAAGAAACCACTGGATCCGTACATCGACAATCCCAATTTCATCATGTGGAAAGACCAGATAAAGGAGTAATTACTGTTTTGACAGCAGAAACATTTTTACCGGCAGGAGATAGGTTTCTAACTCCTGCCGGTTTTTTATCCGGCATAATTCTTCTGCTCTTCTGACGCCTCCGTAGTAGAACTTTTGCAATAATCCCAGTCCGGCCAGCCAGGCGGTAAAATAATACCCCTGGTAAAATCCGAATGCTGCGCCTCCAATCAAGGTCAGATGGATAGCAGTATTGATCAGGCCCTGTACGGGATACCCGGCGTAAATCTGCCCCGTACCCGGAATGATCATCGACCAGATTCTGGCTGTTTTCGGATTTCTGATACGGGGTAAAGCATCCGGTTTAAAAAAAGCGTGCCAGGCTTTTATTACTTCCGAAGGGGCGGAGAGGCAGTTCTGCCCTGATGTTTCGGCATTTTCCCAATCCTGCAGATCGAGATAGCATAGGGTCAGCACGAGTTGCACGGCCCTGTGCAGACCGGATGAATCAAGCTGGGTATGCGCCTGCCGGTAGCGGGAAACTCCGGAAGCCGGCTCGCCTGCCAGGTAATGCATCAGCATGGATTCATATAATATTTTAATTTTCAGAGAATCAGCAATTCCAAACAAATTGGTTCTGTCTAATATTTTTGCTGCATCCCCCGGGTCAGATTGTTTCTTATGGCATTCAGCCTGCCGGAGCCGGAAGAAAGCTTTTTCTGAAGGGGATTGACTCAGGTATTCCCGGTAGGAATAATATAATCCGGCCAGTTCGTAGTTACCCGACCTGAACAGAGCATCCGGATCTTTCTCTGTTTGACGGGTCTGGCTATTCGCGGTAGTAGTCGCGAAGAGGCATATGCATATCCCAAAGAATACGCTGATTAATCTCATCATAAAACTGGTTTCGGTATGTGTGAACACTGATGATACTTCCGTAAATATTACCGGTATGAAAAAGTAAAAAAAGTCCGCCAAACAGTAAAGTATTCCAGTGGGTCCACCCCGACCGGAGGCTCTGCTCCACAGTCATGGCTGCAAGGCCGCTTACCAGCAAAAACGAACTGATTCCGGCACCGGTTTGTCCTGTATAGATCTTTCCCAGTCCGGGGATAAGGGCGGATCCCAATCCTGCAAGAACTGTGCTTTTAGGTTTAAAGTTTTCCAGTGATTTTGCACGGGCATCCATATCGGGGAGAAGGGATTGCCATGCCGGGTTCAGACCCTGAACTCCGGAACGGAGTGTATGGTAACGTGTTACATCGTGTTGTAACAGTGTTATTCCGGTTAATTCATACCGGAGCAGGTCCCTTTCGACCGGCGAGGTAACCTGCAGCATTTGCAGAATGGTGTCAGCTTGTTTGATGCGGCCTAAATAGGCATTGTCCCAGCTTGCAAAAAATTGAGCACGTGAATAGAGCCGGCTGTTTGAAGCGACCTGTTCAAATGAACGGTTGGCTTGGTCAAGATCCTGCAGGTAGTACCGGGTAATGCCCCGGTAGTAGTGAAGTGAATCTTTGAATGAGGGTCTGGCATCCGGTTCGTATTCATCCAGTAAAAGCAGTACTTTATGGTATGCTTCTTGTTTCATCAGAAACCGGATAAATCCCGTATCCTGAGCCGGCAAGACCGATGGATAGAGAGTCTGAAGCCATAAGAAGATCCAGTATGCTTTTACCGTTTTTTTTCTGAATACCATTGATAGTAAGTAATTTTTTCGGGGATTTTACCGGTTTTCGGATTGATATGTGAGGAAGGGATATCATGTAGTGTGAGTCGGTTACACCGCATCAGCCGGTCGGCAGTCATAATCATACCGGGAATAATTCCGTAGTGTTGCAGTAACAATACACTGAAAGAAGAACAGGTGGGCTCATAAAGGCATGATGAAGAGAGTTGCGGACTGATCAGGTTTTGGTATAACCACATCATAGATCCCAGTGTAATTTTAAACGGGTTCAGCGTATGGGGAAATGGAAATGGGTGCAGGTGCATTCCGTTATCTGATACCGGTATGGTGACCGAGGTGCGTAAAAGTGCCAGATCCTCCTTGGGCACTTGTGCGCAGAGGGGATGAATTGCTGCGAGCAGCATTATTATGCTCAGGAGCAGCAGGTTTTTATTGAACCACTTTGGCATCGGATGGTATGGTCAGGTTAAACCCTTCAGGGGGAGTAGCTTTGCCGGTTCTGAAATGGGTGTAGGTTGACCGGCGGATGGTACTGTCTTCAGGGGTCATGAAAATAATTTCGGTTACTCTTGAAGGGACCATGGTGCCTGCAACAGAGACGAAATCGGAGTAATAGATTTTCAATGTAGTCTCTCCTTTGGTGTTGATGTATCCGGCATAGATAGGGAGTAGCTCTTCATGTACCAGTTCAATCCGGTTAACCTGGTGCATCAGTGCCGAAGGAGCCTGCCAGGTGGTAATGGTCAATCCGTTTTCTTCTCTGGATCCGGTAGCGCGAAATCCCAATTCCTGTAAACCGAGATCATAATGCTGATTGGTCAGAAACTGGTAAAGCGAATGATTCTTTGAACTGAAAGTAGGATCTTTCCGGTAAGTGACGGTATTTTTCACCGGATCATAAATTCTGGCTTCTCCAAAGGGATTGCTGACATACATAAATCTTTCGGGTGACAGATTCCAGGTGATAATCCGACCGCCGGGAAATTCAAAATAATGGGAGGCTTTGATGGTAATCAGTTTGCCGTTTTGAAGGGTTTCGGTGACTGATTCAACGGATACTTTACTACTCGATTGCCCCTGTATGCCGCATGGCAGCATGAGAAGCACAACCATCAGCAGGGAGAAAGTCCCCCGTTTAAAAAGGGTATTTGTTCTATGCGATCTCATTTATTGATGTCTGGCTGCTTTACGGCGCTTCCGTTCCTGTACCACCAGTTTAAGTTCACGTGTGGTCTGACCGGCCACCGCCGTATTTTCTTCGGTTCGCCGGATCAGATAGGACAATACATGGTTTACCGGTCCGTAAGGCAGGTATTTGGTCACGTTAAATCCTGCGGCAGCCAGGTTGTAACTGACATGGTCACTCATCCCGAAAAGTTGTGAAAACCAGATTCTAGGGTCATCTCTTGCAATTCCTTTTTCATCTATCAGCGTACATAACAGTCGGTTCGAATTCTCGTTATGGGTACCGTTGAAAACCGCGATCCGGTCGAGATGATCCACGGTAAAGCGTAAACCGTCATCATACATTTTATCGGTGGCTTCTTTATCCGGGTTAATCGGGTCCGGGTACCCCATTTGCTCTGCACGTGCACGTTCCCGCTCCATATAGGCTCCGCGGACAAACTTGATTCCCAGGTAATAATTTCCCTCTTTTGCTTTCTGATATTCCTGCTTTAAAAAATCCAGCCGGTCACGACGGTACATTTGCAGGGTATTATATACAATAGCCTTCTTTTTATTGAACAACACCATATTTTCTCTTACTACATCATCGACAAACGACTGGTACCATGATTCTTCTGCATCAATCATTATAGGGATGTCATGGTCGTATGCAGTTTTAAAAAGCGTATGAACGCGGTCTTTAAAACGCTGTTTTTCCTGCTCTTCTTCATCTGTCAGTGATTCGCCGTTTCCGATTTTATCCAGTACACGATGGGGAATAAAAGCCGAAGGTTTAAAAACCGAAAAGTGGATATTAGGATCTTGCCCGGCATTGACTACGGTTCGAAGGGTCTCATCCAGCGCGGCCTGGATGTCTTCAGGTGATTCTTTGCCTTCAACCGAATAATCCAGGATCCCTTTGACTCCCGACTTCTCGATCTTTCGAATCACCGGTATACTCTCTTCAATGGTCTCACCCCCGCAAAAATGGCGGTATATAGTGGGTTTTACAATCCAGGCAATCGGTATGTGAAGCCGGATCGCCAGGTTGGTGAAAAATTTTCCGGTTTGCACCACTGATGAATTACCCATGATTTTAAACAGCCAGTAAGCAAACAGCAACTCCCGGTCACTTCTGTTCCGGAAAGCGATTTCGGTGTTGTCGAATTGAATCATACTTAAATAATTTGTTGCAAATTTAGGAGAATAATTCTTTACCTTTACGTTCTGACACAGTACCTTTTTATGATTTTTCCCCATAAATTCAAAGAGATTATGTTTACCCGGGATGTAAAAAGCATTTTGGGTGAGTTGACGGCATCAAGAACCGAAAGAAAAATATTTATGGTGCTGGACGACCATACACTGCAGTATTGCTGGCCGGTTATCCGCGGATTCAGAGAGGTGCCTGAGGATCATCTTTATGTATTTCAACCGGGCGAATCCCGGAAAAATCTCAATAATGTTGCAGAGATCTGGGAACGGTTTGGAGCACTTGGGATAGATCGCAGATCCCTGGTAATCAATTTAGGAGGAGGTATAGTGTCAGACCTTGGAGGCTTTGCCGCTTCTACCCTGAAACGGGGGATTCCGTTTGTTCATGTGCCAACAACGTTACTTGCCATGGTGGATGCCGCCATCGGGGGCAAGACGGGGATTAATTTCAGGGGGTTGAAAAATGAGGTGGGCGTCATCCGGTTACCGGAGCGGGTAGTGATTGATCCGGTATTTCTTAAGACACTGCCTGCCAACGAATTACTTTCTGGATATGCTGAGATTTTAAAAGCTGCTTTGATTGCCAATGCGGGATTATGGAAACGGATTGCGCCCAACTCACTTCCTGCACCGGAAGATCCGGAATGGGAGCCTTTGATCCGCGAGTCAGTCAGAATTAAACATCTGATTGTGAAGACCGATCCGGATGAAACCGGATTGCGTAAAGCACTTAATTTCGGTCATACTGTCGGACATGCCCTGGAGAGTGAGTTAATAAAAAGCGGACAACCCATTCCGCATGGATTTGCGATTGCTTTCGGTATGGTTATTGAAGCCAGGCTCTCGGTTATGACATCCGGTCTCCCGGCCCGACAGGCCGAGGATATTGAAATGGTCGTCCGACGTATTTTTGGCCCGATGCCTGAATTATTCAATCATCCTGAGAGACTGATTCCTTGGATGCGGTTCGACAAGAAAAATCAGGGCGATCGGATTCATTTTGCGTTTCTTCCGCGAATCGGCGCCGTGGAGGTGCATCACAGCCTTAAGGAAGCCGAAATTTTAAAAGGGTTTCAACAAAAAATATCTTAATGCAGGTTTTTAAATACCACCCGTTTGAACCTTGCTCTTTCCCACAGATCAATTAATGCTTTAAAATCCGCGTAGTGATCAGGTTGTATAATTCTTTCGGGGATTTTTATATTACGCATCACCGTGAGTTTGCCATTTTCCCAGGTGTACCGGATCGTCAGTCTTCCTGCACTGTTTTTCAGTGAATATTCATAATCGGCATCCACCGGTATCCAATCCGGATTTAAGGAGAAAGTTAATAATTGTAATTCTCTTACCGGAGCTTCCAGTTCAAGTGGCGTACGACGCAAACTGTCAAGCGGCTGCAATCCGTATGAATGTAATCCGCGGTTGCTTAAAGGAAGATTTAGAATATGGTATCCATCCAGGTTTTGCACTGCATTTTTCAGGTCAACCCGATAGTCAATCAGTGCGATATCGGGTTTCAACATGATAACTTTGGCCGACCGGCAGGGATAGAGGCTGCGGGCATATCCCGGATCTGTCAGTAATTTGAAATAGAGATTGTATCCTCCGATCAGGTTGACCTGTACTTTACCCTTCAGGATTCCCTGCCGGTTCAGTTTGAGATCACCACTCAGACTGAATTGATTTTCAGGGGTGGAGAACCTGATAGGCCGGTAGGGATAGAGGTTTTTGTTCAGGGGGATGATTACCCGGCCGGGATGATCAAAAAGAGCATCCCTGAATTGTGGCCGGTCGGTATACAGGAAATAATTCTTTCCGTTAATCGGCACCTCTACCAGGTTGAAATTGAGTAGGGAAAGATCCGTCACCCACAACTTACCCGTGAGACTGTCGGTGTAAAATTCAGGAACCAGGGCTGTCGGATAGGCCTGCCATCCGGTTGAACGGATCAGACTGGCCAGCAGAATGGCTTTTTCAGCCGGTGTGCCGGCGAAACTGTTCCAGGTTTCAACGGCAGGGCGACTGTTATACCCGGTCGCCGAAGCGGGTATCGGCAGCGTAACCACCTGTTGGCTGACCAGGTCACGAATAGCCAGGATTCGTTCAAAGACACTCTTTTTACCGGATATAGCATTTTGAACAGCCTGCGTCATGGTGTCATTTCTGGCATAGGCGTATTCGGGTTTATACGACCATTCATTAATGAGCGGGACCAGACTGTCAATAGTACTGAAAACCAGCCTGGGAAGATCTTTTCCATCCGGATTGGATTTTTTTTCAGGTATTACGGCCGGTAGATTGTTGAAAGTCCAGGTATAGGTTCGAAATCCTTTATGACGACCGGTTTTGGGTTTCATATCGAGATTAAAAAGATGATAGTGCAGGGAGATTCCATCGGGTATTTCCACTTTGATGCGATAACGGTTAACCGGGTACTGGCCGGCAAGTAATTCATTGGCCGAGAGGTAAGGTTCATATTCGCTTTCACTCTCCAGGGTATATTCACACTCAATCACTGCACCCGGTTCAAGAGCCGTATGTACTACCGTGAGTTGCCGTAATGATGACCAGGCTTTGCTTCCCCGGGCGGATGAGGGCAGCATTTTCACGTATCCGTTGTCGGGTACCGGTACTTTATCTCCCGAAGGGGTTATTGTTTGGGCCAGTATGACATCTACAGATTGATGATCCGGAGAATATAGGATATCGGTCTTCCCGAATCCGCTGTTTACCGCATGAAAGGTAAGCAGTTGTTGCTTTTTATACTCCCTGACCCGGATGGAACCATCTTCATTCAGGGTATATATTTTTTCACGATTCAGGTACACTGCGTCTGCATCCGGCCATTCGGATGATTTGGGTTGACGGGCACATGAAGCACCTATTATTGCAAAAACAATGAGTGGGATATATTTGGTTTTCATAGTTGTCAACTATTTAATTTTCAGAATAACAGGATTTTCAGCCAGCTCTTTCTGGGCCATAACGGCGGCCCGGTATGAAGGCCAGTCATCCGGTTGATAGATTCTTTTCGGGTAAAGGGCATGCTGCTCAATGGTCAGATGGGTACCCTGTTGTGTCAGGTGCATGTTCCAGCTACCACCTGATCCGTTCACCGAATCGGGTTGCGGGGCATAAGCCACTTCAACAGGGTAGGGGAATGAGATCTCTTCTTTCAATTTGATCTCCCGGGAGCAGGCATCCCTAAAAGGATATTTACGGGTTTTCAAGCCTGTATTCATCGTTAGTTGCCGCTGTCCGCGCAGGAAGATCTTTCTGGAAAGTGCTGGAATGAGCAGGATATCCTGGTCGGTATAAGTGGCAAATTGTGTAACAGTAAAAGACCATGACAAATGAATCGGTCCGGCTTCGTGGTCATAAGGATCGGTATTTCCCCAACTTATATCCGTGAGATGGGCATCCGGAAAATATTGCAGAATTTCATGTCTGAGGTTGGTTTTCCAACGGTTCTTATCGGATCCTGTAAACATCCTTCTGAAAGCAGCATCACTCTGTCCTTCAGCGGTCAGCGTGATGTGACAGGTCAGGTTGCCCAGTGAATCAATAACAGAAACAGCATGAATATCCAGGTAGTGATTTTCCGGCGGAGAGACGGGTGTTTCCTGCAGGTCTTCGCCGTCCGGGAGTCCAATGATGTAATTTTGCTGTTGCTCGGCGCTTGACCAGAGTTCTCTAACAAACGGTACCCAGGTGGGATCGAGCATGTGCAGTTTGCCGTCGCTCATTTTTACGGCGGCTACCGAATGGTTGAACTGGTCGGCAGGAATGTACTCTATCCGTGATCCTGCCATGGTCATGGCCGGATAGGCTTCAAACCCGGCAGCCCGCAGCATGGTAACCAACATACCGGCTTTATCTTTACAAACTCCGCAGCGGTCGCGAAAGGTCATTTCGCCTTTATGCAGGGTATATCCTTCGCCTTTTCCCATGGTGAGTCCGAAATACCGGATATAATCTGCAACCCAGTGGGTCAGGCGGCTGATCGAATCGAGTTCGTCGGTAGCCCCAATAAGCAGTTCGTTGGTTTTGTCCTGAATTTCAGGGGTGGATTCAAAACTGCCATAATCCTCATTGACCTGATAAAACCATTTTGATTTCGAAAACCAGTCGGGTGCCGTAGAAAGCAGTACTTTGGGTGCCACATCGGAAACAGAAACCATATTGGGTTCCCATGACCCGGGTTTCAGATTCTTGGCTTCAAAGGTGTAACGGGTTTTCCCCTTTGCAGAAGGACTGGCACCTGTCCGGCCGGTCACAACACCTTTGCCGTGATAGATTTTATATTGCACCTTTTTATCATTCGGAATATCTACTTGATATACTTTACGACGGGTGGGCGTTGAGACCCAAAAGGGAACGATGTCATAGAAATGCCCCCGCATGGGCGGGATGTATTTTTCATCATTCTGATCCAGAAGAGCGTAGGTATATCCCTTTTTATAGCGGTATATCTCCACCTCGTCACCGGCGGATAACCGGCCGGTTTCGATCATCTTTTCCCGGGCTCCCCAGAGGATTGATCCTCCCGGAGCCGTATAATCCACTTCATCCGCTTTAGTGAACTGTTGTATTGTACCGTCCGGATGACGGATGATCACTTTTTGAATTTCGGCGTAGGCCGATTGCGGGTCATACCCGTAACGAATGGCTCTGAATTGCCTGATGCCGCCCGGACCTTTGATCAGGTATTTTTGATGTAAATAGTAATGGCTTAGTCCGGTCTCTTCCATATCCACCCGGGTGGAGTCAAAAAGGGTGACATAAGTTTTTTCCTGTGCCGGCAGGCCGGTTATCAGGGAACCCCACAATAAAATTAATAACAGACGAAGTTTCATATAGAATAGGATTTATTTCAATGATCAAAATTCGGAAAATTATCTCTTTAGCATGAAGAATTCCTGTAAAATCGCACTGCATTCTTCAGAAAGAACTCCCTCGGTAATTTCGGTAGCCGGATGGAGTATATTGGGATTAGTCAGACGGTAGCCCCTTTTCGGATCCGGGGCTCCCCAGACAATCCTGCCGATGCGGGTCCAGAAAGCAGCCCCGGCGCACATGACACAGGGCTCGAGAGTTACATAGAGTGTACAGTCATTCAGATATTTACCTCCGATTGCATGGGTTGCCGCAGTGAATGCCTGCATTTCGGCATGGGCGGTCACGTCATGTAAGGTTTCGGTTAGGTTATGGGTCCGGGCAATGATCCGGTTGCCGGCTACGATGAGTGCTCCAACCGGGACTTCTCCCTGATCAAATGCTTTCTGTGCTTCGGCAAGCGCTGCTTTCATCATCCGACTGTCATGTTCTTTATCATTCATCATTCGCGGGATTTATTTTTTCCGAATCCGGATCCCCAGTTCATTTAATTGAGAATCGTTTAATGAAGCCGGACTCTCCATCATCACATCGCGTGCCATATTGTTTTTCGGAAAAGCAATGACATCACGGATAGAACCTAGGCCGGCGAACAGGGCTACCCAGCGGTCAAATCCGAATGCAATTCCACCGTGCGGCGGGGCGCCGTATTGAAAAGCATCCATCAGAAAGCCAAACCTTTCTCTGGCCTCTTCAGGCGAGAAGCCCAGTGCTTCGAATAGTTTTTCTTGCAGTGCAGCATCATGAATCCGGATAGATCCTCCGCCGATTTCTACTCCGTTGACTACCAGGTCGTAGGCGTTGGCATGGGCTTTGCCCGGGTCCTGATCCAGTAACGGGATATCCTCCGGTTTGGGAGCCGTAAAAGGATGGTGCATGGCGGTAAACCGTTGTGCTTCTTCATTCCATTCAAAAAGCGGGAAATCTACTACCCATAGGGGTACGTAATGATCCGGTTTGATCAGATCAAGCCGGCTGGCCATTTCAAGGCGGAGTGTGCCCAGTGCCTTCAGGGTTTGTTCCCGTTCACCGGACATAATCAGCAACAGGTCGCCGGGTTGCGCATCAAAATGATCTGCCCATATCTGCAGCGCGGGGCCATCGAAGAATTTATCCACAGAAGATTTAAAAGTCTGATTTTCATTATATTTGACATAGATCAGCCCTTTTGCCCCGATCTGGGGTGTTTTCACGTAATCAGTCAGTGGGGCGAGTTGCTTGCGTGAGAATCCGGCTGCACCGGGTGCACAGATACCGCCTACGTATTCAGCCTGGTTAAAAACCTGAAACTCACTGTTCGAAACCTCGGCAGTAAGTTCACGAATTTGCATCCCGAACCGCAGGTCGGGTTTGTCACTACCATATATATTAATAGCCTGTTCGTACGTTATTTTTTGAAATTCACCGTGAATTTCTACGTGTAATACCTTGTTGAATAGTTCTTTGGCTAAACCCTCAAAAGTTTCCAGTATATCTTCCTGTGTAACAAACGACATCTCACAGTCGATCTGGGTAAATTCAGGTTGGCGATCGGCACGTAAATCTTCATCCCTGAAACATTTAACGATTTGCATGTACCGGTCATAGCCCGAAACCATCAGCAATTGTTTGAATATTTGCGGCGATTGGGGTAGAGCATAAAACCGGCCGGCATGAAGGCGGCTGGGGACCACGAAATCGCGTGCCCCTTCCGGTGTGGATTTAATCAGTACCGGTGTTTCAATTTCAAGGAAACCCTGATCATCGAGATACCGGCGAATTATCTGGGCCATCCGGTGCCGTAACATCAGATTCCGCTGTAAAGGCGGACGCCGCAGATCGAGATATCTGTATTTCATCCGTAATTCATCCCCGCCATCCGATTGGTCTTCAATGGTAAACGGAGGTATTTCAGCAGGGTTCAATATCTGCAGTGAGTTCACGATAATTTCGATATCCCCGGTTGGCAGGTTGGGGTTTTTATTGCTTCGCTCAGCTACTTGTCCGGCAGCCGTGATCACATATTCGCGCCCCAACTCCCGTGCTTGTTCGCAGAGTGCCGGATCTGTTTTCATGTTGAAAACCAGTTGGGTAATACCGTAACGGTCGCGCAGATCTATAAAGGTCATTCCCCCCAGGTCCCGGGTTTTCTGTACCCAGCCTGATAGAGTAACCTGCTGACCGGTATCAGACAACCGCAATTTGCCACAGTGGTGTGTTCTGTATTTCATAACGTTTTTTTATCAAAAAAACAAAGGTAGTTATTCTCCAATCAACGTGGCGCTGGTGCAGCGGATGATTTTTACCGCTACCAGGTCGCCTGGTCGATGGCTCTTTTTCGGGAAAACAATTCCTTTATTTTGTTGATTACGACCAAAAAGTTGCCGATCGGATTTTTTACTGAAGTCTTCGGCCAGCACTGTAAAAGTTTTTCCGATATCGTTCCGGTTGCTTTCGAGGGAGTGGCGGGTTTGTAATTCGATGATTTCTTGTAACCGTCTGGATTTTACTTCATCCGGAATGTCATCTGCGAAATGTTTTGCGGCGTATGTGCCGGGGCGTTCAGACTATTTAAACATACAGGCGTAGTCGAACCTGACCTCCTCCATCAGGTTAAGGGTTTCCCGGTGATCGGCTTCGGTTTCACCGGGAAAACCGCAGAAAAGATCGGTGGTCAGGCCGCATCCCGGCAGGATGGACCGGATAGC
>JAGHDB010000116.1 GCA_021160155.1 Bacteroidales bacterium
ATGCGAAATATTATACTCATCCTGGCTATTCTGTTTGTAAGTTCCTGCCGGACTCCCGAGACTACCCGGGCCGACTGGCTTCTTGGGGCGGGGCAGTATCCGGCTCAACTGAAGCAACCATCAGATCATGAGCTGTTGTTAACCAACGGTCTGGTTAGCCGAACTTTTCGTTTAACCCCGAATGCAGCCACGATTGGATTGAATAATCTGATGACCGGAGCATCGCTCCTGAGAGCCGTGAAACCTGAGGCATTATTGGTGCTTAACGGTGATACCATAGAGGTGGGAGGACTGACCGGTCAGCCGGATCATGCCTTTTTATTGCCTTCCTGGATTGATTCGATGACGGGGTCAGACCGGGCGATGCATTTTACCGGTTTTGAAACAGGAAAAATTCAGCCGAGGATGGAGTGGAAAGAGGTGCGTCATCATGCTCCTGATGTGGTTTGGCCGCCAAAGGGAGTTGAATTAAGAATGAAATATCGTATGCCGTCTTCTGCTTGAAAAAAAAAAATGAAAAATCTGGTGGTTACCATCCATTATGCCTGCTATGACGGAATTCCTCTTTTTTCAAAATGGTTGACTATCAAAAACAAAGGAACTGAACCGGTTATGTTGAACCGGTTTACTTCTGAAGTATTGGCAGCTGTGGAGGCTGAATCGTGGGTTGAATCCGGTAAATCAAAAATGCCTGTTCCGAATATATATGTGGAGACCGATTATGCTTTTCATGGGATGGTGCCGGCCAGCGTGATACCCCATTCGGTATTTTGGGAACCCGACCCGGAGTACCGTACGCAGGTGAGTTACCGTATGCAGACACCCTGCCTGCTGAAGGTGCGGCCGGAGATCGGTCCCGCCCAGATCATCCGCCCCGGAGCAACCTTTGAATCATTCAGAACCTGGGAATTGATTCAGGACAGCTATGACAAAGAACGCCAAACACTGGCCATCCGCAGGATGTACCGGATCATTGCACCGTGGGTGACAGAGAATCCGATCATGATGCATGTACGGTATTCAGATCCCCAAAGAGTGAAAATAGCATTGGATCAATGTGCAGATGTTGGGTTTGAAATGGCCATTCTGACATTTGGATCCGGATTTAATCCTGAACGGGAAGATACTGCTTACCTGAATCAGATTAAAGAGCTGACCGGTTATGCCCATGAAAAAGGAGTTGAGTTCGGAGGGTATTCGCTTCTTTCAAGCCGGCGAATATCCGAAGAAGATGACGTGATCAATCCGGAGACAGGTAAACGTGGAGGGGTGATCCATGGAAATGCTCCCTGTCTGGGTAGCAGGTGGGGGATCGATTACATGCGTAAGCTTTATCATTTTTTTTCCGTTACGGGGATGGACCTGCTGGAACATGACGGATCATATCCCGGACATATTTGTGCTTCAACGACCCATCCGGGCCACCGGGGCATGGAGGATTCACAATGGACGCAATGGAAAATCATTACGGATTTCTATAAATGGTGCCGGAAAAACGGGATCTACCTGAATGTACCCGACTGGTACTACCTTACCGGATCCAATAAGAACGGGATGGGGTACCGTGAAGTGAACTGGTCACTGCCAAGGGCCTTGCAGGTAATTCATACCAGGCAAAACATTTTTGACGGCACCTGGTACAAAACCCCCAGTATGGGCTGGATGTTTGTGCCATTAACACAATATCACGGAGGTGGAGCGGCAGCTACTATTGAACCATTACATGAGCACCTCGATCATTACGGGAAGATGCTGGCAGGTAACCTGGGTAACGGGGTACAGGCCTGTTACCGGGGACCGAGATTATACGATACCGACAGCACGCGCGATTTGGTTAAAAAATGGGTGGATTTTTATAAAAAATACCGGGATATCCTCGAAAGTGATGTAATCCACAACTCCAGCCGCAGAGCCGATGGCAAAGATCCGGACTGGATATTTCATGCCAATCCTAACCTGGATATCAAAGGTATTGCATTGATATTCAATCCGACAAGTCATCCCATTGAAAAAAACATCCTGTTAAACCTGTATTACTGTAATTTAGGGAACCGGGCCCGTATTCGCCTGGGAGATAACGGCTCCTGGAAAACCTACAGGATCTCCCGGGATCATTGGGTAGAAATCCCGGTATCAGTAAATGCCGGTGCTACTCTGCCGCTGTTTGTAAAAGAATAAGTAATCTTATTCCCTGTCGTTATTTTGATTGCTATGTATAAATTCGGGAACAAATTAAATTCATGATTAAATGAGAAAGTATCTGATCAGTTTGTTGCTTCTGCTACTTTGGGTATTGGCGCTCAGGAGCCAGGAAAATTCACTTTTATCTTCATGGCCCCGGTATCTGGATATGAAAGCCCAAACCCCTTTTGATCTGGAGTGGATATCTGTGGGGCCGGTTATGAATTCGGCTCGGGTAGAAGCGGTACAGGGGGATCCCGTACATCCGGGTACCTGGTATGTGGCGTTCGGATCGGGAAATTTATGGAAAACCACGGATCATGGTCTCACCTGGGTACCGATTTTTGAAGACCAACCCGCATTAGGTATCGGAGATATTACTTTGGCTCCTTCGAATCCGGATATTATCTATGTAGGTACCGGAGAAAGTTTGAAAAAGCCCCGTAATTTTACCTTGCCGGGAGTGGGAGTTTTCAGATCGGATGATGGCGGAAGTACCTGGCGGCATATCGGACTCGAACAGAGCCGGCAAATCGGTGAAATAGCAGTCGACCCTCAAAACCCGGATATTGTATTCGTCGCGGTTTTGGGTCATTTCTGGTCTCCCAACCCGGATCGGGGTTTATACCGCTCTATGGATGGAGGAAAATCCTGGGAACAGGTGCTCTTTCTGAATGATCATACCGGAGCGAACGATGTGGTCATTGCCCCGTCTGATCCGAATGTAGTGTACGCTTCCATGTGGGAAAATTATCCCGGTGTTTCAGGTAAGAACAGCGGAGTGTATCGCAGTCGGGATGGCGGTACCACCTGGGAGAGATGTACGGGTGGCTTGCCGGATGGGGATCATACCGGGCGTATCGGTCTGGCCGTATCCTGGCAGAATCCTGATAAGGCGTATGCTTTGATCGATAACCTTAACCGGAAACCCAATCTGGCAGCCGAATATTACCAGACATTAGACGGGGGGGTGACCTGGAAACGTACGCATGAAAAAGATTTATTGATTTTTCCGGGTATCGGCTGGTATTTTGCCGATACATACGTGAATCCGCAGAATGACGATGAGGTATATCTGTTGGGTGTACGAATCGCCCACAGTACCGACGGGGGTAAAACATTTGATCTGACTGCCGGGAAGGTGCATCATTTGAATCCCAATCCTGCTATTCCACTTCATCTGGATCATTGCGAAATGTGGATCAATCCGGATCATCCCGGACAATTACTCCTGGGTAATGACGGGGGATTTTATGTTTCATACAACCGCGGGGGATCATGGATGCATTACAACAATCTTCCGACGGGTGAGTTTTATGATATTTCGGTAGATCGGCAAACTCCGTACCGGATCTACGGTGGGACACAGGATGATGCATCGGTGTACGGTCTTTCAAAAGAGTGGGATCCCCGGTATGCGGATGGATGGAAATATATCTGGGTGGATGCATGGAGCGGTGGTGATGGCTGTGTGACCATTCCCGATCCCTTCATTCCGGATCTGGTTTATACCTCTTCACAGAACGGGGGTATTTTTAAGATGGATCTGGCAGCCGGCCGGCAGAAGGGGATACATCCCAGATTACCACGGGGTATCAGAGGGAAACTGCAGTATAATTTTGTGGCGCCCTATATCCTCTCAACACATTATACAGTTGATCCATCCGGTGGGGATTCGATTGTAACAATTTATCAATCGGGTAATTATGTCTTTAAAAGTAAAGATCGCGGGGATCATTGGACACTCATTTCTCCGGATCTCTCCAACTCATCCGTTCCTTCAAAAAAATCTTTGGCTGCCGGAGCTATTGCCGAATCACCGTTGGAACCCGGTCATCTATATGTGGGTACGGATCACGGAGCTTTTTGGGTGACTGCAGATGACGGGGATCACTGGACAGAGCACTCTGAAGGTCTGCCGGATGCTTACATACGGAGTATCTCTCCGTCACATAGTAAATCAGGACGGGTTTATATCACACTGACAGGGATCAATTATGATGACCTGAACCGTTATATATATGTTTCAGATGATGATGGCTTACATTGGACTGATATTGGCGCCAACCTGCCCAACGAAGTGGCCAACGTTATTCTGGAAGATCCCCAGCATGACAGCGTGTTATTCGCGGGAACCATGCGGGGAGTATATCTGTCGTATAACCGGGGAAAATCCTGGTACATTCTGGGTTATGGTATGGCAGCCACCTGTATCAGTGATCTGGAGATTCAGGCACCGACCCGTGATCTGGTTGCAGGTACGCATGGACGTGGCATTTATAAGTTAAATCTGAAACCGGTTGACGAATGGCTGCATTATCTGGCATCAGTACCGGCCACCGCATCAACATTAAATCCACCCCCGCTTCTCTTCTCCATTCCACCCCTGCGTGCACCCTGGTATAATGCAACTCATGGTGACCCCGATCCGCGTACAATTGAAAAAACGGCATTTACTTTCTGGCTGGACCAGAATCAGGAAGTTACTCTTCGGATTTTTGATAAAAACAAAGAGATTTACACGAAAGATATATACGGGTTTGCAGGATTTAACCAGTACCGCTGGGATGGAGTGATCAAAAAGACCTCAAGTAACCAGCCCTATTTTTTTCATTATAAAACGTATCTTTCACCCGGAAAATACCGGGTTGATATCATTGGAGAAAGGATGGAATTGAGTGGAGAACTGGTGGTACGGAAGGGGGAAAAGGAATAACTG
>JAGHDB010000214.1 GCA_021160155.1 Bacteroidales bacterium
TCCTCAAACAGGGCGTATCCATACAGAATTTAATCAGGCTATTGCTGTTACAGGCCGTTTGAGCTCGGCCAATCCTAATTTGCAAAATATTCCCGTACGGGAAGAACGTGGTCGGGAAATCCGGAAGGCTTTTGTTTCTTCCGGAGAAGAGTATTTGATCTTATCTGCTGATTATTCACAGATCGAATTGCGGCTGATGGCCCACCTTAGCGAAGATGAAAGCATGATACGTGCTTTTTTAAATAATCAGGATATTCATGCAGCTACGGCTGCAAAGATCTATAATGTCCCGTTAGAAGAAGTTACCCGTGAGATGCGCAGTCATGCCAAAACAGCCAATTTCGGGATCATTTACGGAATTTCTTCTTTCGGTCTGGCTCAACGGCTAGATATCTCCCGGACCAAAGCTAAAGAGCTGATAGACGGTTATTTCAAATCATTCCCTGGCGTGAAGAGATATATGAATGTCAGTATTCAAAAAGCCCGTGAAAGAGGATATGCCGAGACTATTATGGGACGCAGGAGATATTTGCGGGATATCAACTCTGGAAACTCGTTCATCCGCAGTATGGCCGAACGTAATGCCATCAATACTCCCATACAAGGCTCGGCAGCCGACATTATCAAATTGGCCATGATACGCGTCCAGAAAATACTGGAAGAAAAAGGACTGAAAACAAAGATGATCCTTCAGGTGCATGACGAACTGTTGTTTGATATGTATCTCCCGGAAAAAGAAGAAGTAATTGACTTGGTAGTGTATGAAATGGAAAATGTGGTGAAGTTGAAAGTACCGTTGACCGTAGATTATGGTATCGGCAGGAACTGGCTGGAAGCACATTAAAAAAGAATCTTGAAGGATGAACAAAATAATAAAAGATGAAAAAATTTGTAGGGGCTCATGTCAGTGCTTCGGGAGGGGTGGAAAACGCCCCGGTGAATGCCCATGATATAGGGGCTAAAGCGTTTGCTTTGTTTACCAAAAACCAACGTCAGTGGGTGGCTAAGCCCCTGACTGGAAAAAGCATACGTACATTCCGTAATAATCTGGAAAAATATGATTTTCACCCTGATTATATACTGCCTCATGACAGCTACTTGATCAACCTGGGGCATCCGGAAAAGGAAGGACTGGAAAAATCCAGAAATGCTTTTCTGGACGAAATGCAGCGGTGTGAACAACTGGGATTGAACCGTCTGAATTTTCATCCCGGCAGCCATCTTAACAAAATTTCTGAAGAACAATGTATGAAAATCATTGCCGAGTCCATCAATATTGTTCTCGATAAAACCCGGGGAGTAACGGCGGTGATTGAAAATACGGCCGGTCAGGGTACCAATATTGGCTTTTCGTTCGAACAGATCCGGTTTATCATGGATCATCTGGAAGATCAGGACCGGGTGGGAGTGTGTATTGATACTTGCCATGCTTATGCGGCAGGCTATGATATCAAAACCCCGGAAGGATATGAGGAAACATTTAAACAATTTGATGAAATAATTGGATTATCCTTTTTGAAAGGTATGCATTTGAATGATTCAAAAAAAGGATTAGGTTCACGTGTCGACAGGCATGATAACCTGGGAAAAGGGATGCTGGGGTTGGAGGTGTTTAGTCGGATCATGAACGATACCCGGTTTGATAATATACCGCTGATCCTGGAAACTCCAGATAGCTCCCTTTGGGCGGGAGAAATAAAATTGTTGTATTCGATGATCGAATAGATTTTGTAGTTAAATATTTCAGCATGGATCCTTTCTTTATCGCAATACAGTACTGCATGTGTGGCTGCTTTGTTATAGGCTCTCTACGGCGGGGAGATATAATTATGGTTTTATTTGATAACAATCGTGTCCCGGCTGATTGCAAGGGCTCCGAAATAGCCCAGCGCCCCGCCGGACAGATTTGTGGTGGGATTGGCCGGTGTGGTGGCTGTCCCAAACCGGTTAGCCGCTGTAACGTTGGATAAAGTTAACATATATTCATAAACTCCTTTGTCAATGGATTGCAATTCAATAATTGCTGTGTCTCCTGGTTGGTAATAGGCCCCGTATAGATAATAAAGTATTTGATTACCGTCGGTTAACCGGTCATTCAGAACATGAATGACCGTGCTGGTTTTTTCCCCTTTCATCATTTTGATCCGGTAGTAGTTCTCTTTTCCGGGTGGATCCGAGAAGTAGATGATGATAAAATAACCAGAATCGGCAAATCGCGACCCCGGAAAATATCGGACACGCAATGAGTCTATCGGAACAGGATCCTGCATTACAGAAGAGGCGTTATATACATGTTTTTGCCATTGTATCTGCAGATGATAGGTTAAACCGGGGGTGCCCTTGAACTGTGAATTTACATAAAATCCCTGTTTTTTTTCCCTAAAATACCAGTAGTGGTCTTGACTGTCTTTGACAAAAATCAAAGCCCCTGACAGGTATTTGATCATACCCGGATTATAATAATCTGTAGTCTGGCTCATGATGACTCTGTGCGGTGCTGGTATATTAGTTATTGTTCCTTCGATTACTACGGCTGGTTCAGCATTGTTCAACGGAATGTTTACGACTTCTTCACAAGCGGTGAAAAGAAGAGAAAGTTGGATGATATATAGCAGGAAAAGCTTTTTCATATTTAAAATTTGAAATTATAGGTAACCGTCGGGACGATGGAAAACAGGTAAATCTTTACGGCCTCCGTGATCCACGGATCGTTTTCATTGGTCTGAAAACTGATAGAATAAGCA
>JAGHDB010000178.1 GCA_021160155.1 Bacteroidales bacterium
CACTTTCAGTGGTTTGCCGGTAAAGAATCAGATTCTCTTCAATCCATCCCCTGTAATCAGCCTTTTTATTAATCTCCGCTCCGTGCAACAGACTTTTTAAATCACGAAGCATGATCGACATAGACCACCCGTCAAATACCAGATGGTGTACGCTCCAGATCCATACATACGTGTTGGGATGTGTCTGCAAGAGAGTACCGGCCTGCATCGGTCCTTCATCCGGTGAAAAACTGATTCTTTTAATGTGCCTGACCGCCTGCTGTATGGCCTCTTCCCGCTCTTCTTCATTCAGGTTAACCACGGTTCTGAACGGAATTTCGCACCGGTAATCCGGAATGGGTTCCTGCTCCCAGTGACCCGACTCCCGGGTAAACCTGATATATAATGAAGGCTGACTCTCAATAAATTGCTGCAATGCCGACTGTACCTTTTCCGGTTCTTCCTCCACTGTAATGTCAAACCGGGTCAGAATATTGTGGGTAATACCTCCCCGGTCGGATTCATGAAGGTAGATCAACTCTTCCTGGGTGGGCAGTAAACTGAAACGAGCCCCGGCCTGTTGATCCAAATCCACAGAAGCTTCCCTGGTAACCTGCGCCACCCCTTCAAGATGCTCTGCCAAAAGATGTACCGTCGGGTATTTCAGCAACAAACCGGTGCGACACCGCTTGCCGGTTCGCGCTTCAATCCCGGCAGCAATCTGGGCAGCCGTGATGGAATTTCCCCCGTAAGTAAAAAAAGAATCATCTACCTGTATATCCTCTTTTTCCAGAACTTCTTTCCAGCACTCCAGGATCTCACTCTCCAATGAAGTAACCGGTTCATTAGCGGATTCCCTGACCAATTTCATAGACCTCAAAACCTCCCGGTCAATTTTACCGTTGGCCGTACGGGGCAGTGTCTCCAGAACCTCAATAATAGCCGGCACCATATAATCAGGGAGTTGCTCAGCTAAAAAGCCGGTCAGTTGCCCTTTATCAAACGGAGTGTCCGCAGAAACTCCGGCAAACCCCTTCAGATAACGATACCCCTTGTCATTAACCAGATCTATAACAGCGGCTTCTTTTACCCCTTTGAATTCTTCCATTTTAGTTTCAATCTCTGCCGGCTCTACCTTGAAACCCCGGATCTTCAACTGTAAATCAATCCGTCCGGCAAACATCAAAACTCCCTCTTCAAGTTGATAAGCCTTATCCCCGGTCTTAAACCACCGTGATCCATCCTGATCTTCTATAAAATAACGGGCTGTTAATTCGGGATCATTCAAGTACCCGTCCGAAAGACTCTCTCCACCCACCCAAATTTCCCCTGATACTCCCGGATCCACCTCCCTGCCTTCCGGATCAACCAGGCGAATCCGATACCCCGGCATCGGCCAACCGATCGGCACCCGCTCTTCAGGTCCCTGGCCCGGTTGAAAAGGATACACCGTACAACAAACCGTAGATTCAGTCGGTCCATAACCGTTTAAAACCACCACCTCACGACACGAACGGTAAATCACCGCCAAATGATCCGGTTTAATAGGCTCAACACCCACCAGAATACGCTGTAACGGCAACATAACAGGCTTATCCGAAAACCGTTCAGCCATTTCAGGAATCAATCCGGGAGGGATATAGGCCTGGGTAATCTGCCCGTCTGAAAAACCCCGGATCAATAAGTCGAGATCATATGAATACTCCTCCGGAAAAATATGAATGATTCCCCCGGTACCCAATACCGAAAAAATTTCCCAGAGCGACACGTCAAAAACAAACGGACTGAGACAACTGCCTGATACAGGCTCCTGATACGGCCAGTAAGTCGCAATCGCTTTCAGATGGTTACTCAGTGCACGATGAGAAATGATCACCCCTTTCGGATGACCTGTGGAACCGCTGGTGAACAATACATAAGCCGGTTGATCCTCTTCAGGGAAATGGGACTCTTTAACCGGCCCGGTTTCAGTGGTTTTCATCACCTCTTCCACCATCCATACGGTAAGCCGGTCTGGCAAACCCGGTATAGGTTGATCCCCCAGAATCACTGAAGCACCGGCCATTTTCAGTATGGCATTGGTGCGGGATACCGGATGATCAGGGTTAAGCGGAATATAGGCTCCCCCCGCCCTCCATATCCCCATTACAATGGCCGGAAAAATTTCAGAACGCCCGAGAGCCACCGGAATCATCTGTCCGGGTTGAAATCCCTCCTGCTGAAGTAAAAAAGCGGTCATTCTTTGGCTCATATCCAACAGATCGGTGTAGGTCAACTGATTCGTCCCTGAGACAACCGCAATTCTCAGAGGATCCTGTTGTACCACTGCTTCAATGGTTTGCCAGATTGATTTCATGAGATAATGAATAATAACCGGTTAAAATAAGAAAAATATCGGGTGACTATTTCCACTGTATGACATGTTTGTCAAATAATTATCCTCCAGCGGAAATATTATATTTACATAGTCTTAAAAAATTTGAGTAAACCCATGATTTAATATGAAAAAGAAAAAATATCCGGTGCTTTTTTGGTTCGTTCTGATTCTATCCCTCCGAATCCAGGCTAACCCGGAGCCTCTAAGAAACCAGAAACCACAAGTCTGCCGCCTTCGTGTGGAGTATGCCGTCCATCCAATGGGAATTGATGTGTTACAACCCCGGCTGAGCTGGGAAATTATCTCTACGGTTAATAATACCCGGCAAATCGCCTGGGAAATCCGTTGCGCAGGGTCGGCCAAAAACCTTACACAACCCTCCAAAAGACTCTGGGATAGTAAAAAACAACTGAGCAGTCAATCCAATCAAATTATTTACGGCGGCCCTCCGCTCCACTCCCGGCAACGGGTTTACTGGCAGGTCAGGATCTGGGATAACCACAACCGGGTTTCAGCCTGGAGTACTCCCTCCTGGTGGGAGATGGGATTGCTCTCACCAGACGACTGGAAAGCACAATGGATAGAAACCGCTCAGCCTGTCTCAAAAAATCACCCCCTGCCTTCACCCTATCTCCGTAAGGATTTTACCGTTAAAAAAAATGTACATTCGGCACGGTTATATCTTACTGCCCACGGACTCTACCGGGCAGAAATCGATGGCCGGCCGGTGAGCGACCACCTCTTCACCCCGGGATGGACCAGCTATAACAAACGGCTTCAATACCAGGTGTTTGACCTTACCGGTAAACTGACCCCGGGCCGGCATACACTCGGAGCCATCCTGGGAGAGGGATGGTACCTGGGTGCCTTTTCATGGAATAACGTGCGAAACTATTATGGTAACCACATGGGGTTGCTGGCTCAACTTGAGATCCGGTACTCCGATGGTTCCCGTGAGGTGGTAGTCACGGATGATTCATGGAAATATGCCACCGGGCCTATCCTGAAAAGTGAAATCTATCATGGTGAAATTTATGATGCCCGTAAAGAGTTATCCGGCTGGAGCAGCCCCGGTTATGACGACCACTCCTGGAAACCGGTCGTCACAGCCAGCTACCCGACGGATATTCTAACCGCTACCGCCGGACCACCGGTGAAACGCATCGGTGAAATTACCCCGGTGGCGATTTTTACCGCACCTAACGGAGATACACTCGTGGATATGGGACAAAATATGGTGGGATGGATCCGTCTGGAAGCCTCAGGTCCCGCAGGAACACGGATCACCCTCCGTCATGGCGAAGTGCTCGACCGTCAGGGAAACCTCTATACCGATAACCTCCGCAGTGCAAAACAAACCGTGGTCTATTATCTCAAAGGTCACGGCAAGGAGTCGTTTGAACCCCATTTCACTTTCCAGGGATTCCGCTATGTCGCCGTATCCGGTTACCCGGATAAATTAACTCCCGGATCCCTGACCGGAATAGTTATCCATTCGGATTTACAACCCTCCGGAAATTTTGAATGCTCGGATACACTGATCAATCAATTGCAACACAATATTGTATGGGGACTGAAAGGAAATTTCCTGGATGTTCCTACGGATTGCCCGCAACGGGATGAACGGATGGGGTGGACCGGCGATGCCCATGTATTTGCCCCCACAGCCTGTTTTAATATGGATGCCGCTTCATTTTATACTAAATGGCTGAAAGACCTGCGCGCCGATCAGCATCCGGACGGAGTCGTTCCTCATGTCATACCCGATGTCATCGGCGGCGGCGGTTCAACCGGATGGGCAGATGCCTGTGTGATCATCCCCTGGACCCTCTACCGCTATTACGGCGACCGGCGGATCCTCGAAGAACAATACGGATCTATGAAAAGTTGGGTAAATTATATGAAACGCCAGGCAGGCAACAACTTCCTCTGGACAACCGGTAATCATTTCGGCGACTGGCTGGCATTCGCCACCAGCCGGTCGGATTACCCGGGAGCTACCACGGATAAGGATTTTCTGGCCACCGCCTATTTTGCTTACTCTTCAGGCCTGCTGGCGAAAATTGCCCGGATTCTGGGTTATGATGCCGATGCCCTGCAATATGCACAACTGCACAACCAGGTGAAAAAAGCTTTTCAAAAAGAGTTTCTGACACCCAACGGGCGACTCTCACCCAATACCCAAACTGCTTATGTGCTGGCACTTAACCTTAACCTGCTGCCTGATTCGCTAATTCCTAAAGCAGCCGCACGACTGGCAGCCGATGTCAACCGGTTCGGTCATATCACTACCGGATTTCTCGGAACGTCAGGACTCAACCCGGCTCTCTCCGCCCACGGATACTGGGATGAAGCTTTCAAATTACTCATGCGGAAACAATACCCCTCGTGGCTCTACCCGGTGACCAAAGGAGCCACCACCATCTGGGAACGATGGGACGGAATCAAACCCGACGGTTCTTTCCAAAATCCCGGGATGAACTCTTTCAATCATTATGCCTATGGCGCCATCGGCAACTGGATCTATCAACAGATCGGCGGTATTCAACCCGACCCCGAAATCCCCGGATATAAACAGTTCATCATCCATCCCCATCCGGGTGGCGGAATTACCTGGGCAAAAACCAGTTACCATTCACTTTACGGAGAGATCCGCTCAGAATGGCATCTCGCCAACGGCGTTCTTGAGCTCGATGTGACGGTGCCACCCAATACCCGGGCCAGGATTATTCTTCCCGGTAAAAATAAACCTGAAATTCATGAAGTGGGATCCGGGATCTATCATTTCCAGGGTGGAGCTTTGTCTATCTCTTTCTGAAGTTTAATACGGATCTTCCGTTCGTCGGTGGTCAAAGCACCGGCGGTTGGCAGGGATTTGTGAGTCTGTTAAACAGAAGTTTTATAGCTTTACAGCATGTTTATCGAACTCCGGAATGTAAGCAAATATTACGGGTCACTCCTCGCGGTTAACCGGTTGTCCATGACCGTTCCCGAAGGAGATATTTATGGTTTTCTCGGACCGAACGGCTCGGGGAAAAGCACTACCATCCGGATGATACTCTCCCTGATCCGCCCCACCTCAGGAGAAATTCTGCTTTTCGGCAAAGAGATCAGCCGTCAGCGGCATTTTGCCTTGCGCCGGATTGGTGCCCTGGTTGAAAAGCCTGATTTCTATAACTATCTCACGGCACGAAAAAACCTGCAAATTCTGGGGCGCCTTTCGGAGGTACCTCAACTCAACCACCGGGTGGATGAGGTGCTTGACATCGTGGGACTGTTACCCCGCGCCGCAAGCCGGGTCCATACCTATTCCCAGGGGATGAAACAACGCCTGGGTATTGCACAGGCCATTCTGCATCATCCGGATCTGATCATTCTGGATGAACCTACCAACGGACTGGACCCCCAGGGACAGAAAGAGATCCGTGAACTGATCCTCTCTTTACAAACCGATCACCATATCACCATTCTGATATCCAGTCATTTACTGTTTGAAATGGAGCAAATTGCCACCCGGATGATTATCCTGCACAAAGGCAAATCCCTGGTGGAGGGAACCGTAACTTCCCTGCTGAATAACCGAGAACAGCAAGTCTCGGTAGAGATAGACCGGCCAAAAGAGGTTATACAAAAAATTCATCACTCCGAATGGGCCGGCAGACTGATCACCGTTCCCGAACATGAACTTTGTTTTAAACTGGCCCGCAAGGAGATCCCCCGGTTAAACCACTGGTTGATCCGTCAGGGATTTAATGTTTTTGCCATCGAACCGGTGCGCTCATTGGAATCTTTTTTTCTGCAAATAACCGACCATGATCAGACTGATCCGGATTGAACTGTATAAAATATTTACCAAACCCCGTACTTATATCGGGTTCTCGGCCGTGTTTATCCTGGTACTGGCCATCCAGTTCGGGATAAAACTCGAAGGGGATACCATGATGAGCATGCTGGTACAGAATATTAAAGACCGGTTTATCTTTCAGGGAAATATCATCAACCTGTACCTAGTTGCATATGTAGTTCTGAATACCCTGTGGATCCATGTACCCATCCTGGTGGCCCTGGTCACCGGGGATCTGCTGGCCGGTGAAGCCAACAGCGGAACATTCAGGATCCTTCTGATCCGTCCGGTCAGCCGCATCCAGCTGGTTATCGCCAAGTTCATCGCCGGCTGGATCTATACACTGATCCTGGTGCTGTTGCTGGCCCTTCTCAGTCTCGGTACGGGAATCCTGCTTTTTGGATCGGGGGATCTGATGGTGGTTACCAATAAAGTCAATGTTTTTGCATCCAACGATCTGCTGTGGCGCTTCTCGGGAGCTTATGCATACGGTATCCTCAGCATGACCACAGTCACCGCACTCTCATTCTTTCTCTCAGCCCTGGCAGACAACTCTATCGGACCGATTGTCGGAACCATCGCCCTGATCATCGGAATCACCATTATCAGTACAGTCGGCGCCACATTGCTCGGGCCGGTCAATCAATATCTTTTTACCTCCTACCTGCCCAGCTGGCAACTCTTCTTTCAAACCAATGTCGGCCATGGTGAACTCGGACACGCCATCCTGATACAGGTTACCTATATCGTTCTTTTCTTTACCGCCACACTGATCTATTTTAACCGCAAAGATATTCTCAGCTGATATGAAATACTCAACCTCCCTCAACCCCCTCAACCTCCTCAACCTCCTCAACCTTCTCAACCTTCTCAACCTTCTCAACCCCCTCAACTTTCTCAACCTCTTATTCTTCCTCCTCCTCCCCTGCTTCGTCCACGCCCAGGAGCAACCTTCTACTGATGACTTGCTCCACTCTTTCAATGTGAAGATGAACCGGATAAAACGTTTTGAAGCCGATGCCAATGTAAAAATAGATGTGGAATTCATCGACATCCGCGACCGGCAGATCCATATTACTTATCAGCAACCCGGACAATTCAATATCAAATCCGATGGATTAGCCCTGTTACCGAAAAAGGGGATGAACATGGCATATCTCTCTCTCCTGCACGCCAACCATACCGCCCTGTCAACCGGTGAAGAGAGTATCAGGGGAATCCCCGCCCGGATCATAAAAATCATTCCCGAATCAGACACTTCGGATATCGTACTTGCCCAGCTTTGGCTGGATCCGGTTACGGTCAGGTTGATGCGCATGAAGACTTTCACCCGCACATCCGGATCCTATATGGTGGATTTCGAATACCATCATAAAGATGCCCTGCTCCCCGACCGGGTGACGGTTTCTTTTAAAATCAACGATCTCATGTTTCCGACCAAAGCTATGAATGAGCTGATGACCAAAGGATTACAGAAACCCGACTCCATTCCCAAGACCGCACGGGTAATTGTGGATTATTCAAATTACTTCATTAATGGCGATCAAGGTAACCATGCGTCGAAAACCACTGCATGGCATCCCTGATCGAATCCCGGATAGGCGTTTGCGGCAGATTTAATTCTTTGATCGCTTTCCAGGGAGTATAATAATTGCGGATACTTAATATCCGGGCAAAAGTGAAGTTAAATCCGAAAAACGGATGGAAAAATTCAATTACCGATCCGATCAATCCGGCCACACAGAAAAGTCCCCTCGGAACCAAAACGAATTTTTGACGGATCCCGTTGACTTCGTTGGCCAGGGTTAAAAACTGCTGATAGGTCATATTTTCATTGCATACCAGATAACGTTCGCCCCGTTTCCCCTGGTGTATAGCTTCACAGGCGGCAAAAGCCACATCCCGCACATCCACAAAATTTTTGCCTCCCCTGCTGATGACGGCCCGTTTTTCTTTCCGGTAAAGCAACAGGATCCGGCCTGAACTGGGTTTACTGTCACCCGGACCAATCAAAAAAGTGGGATTCAGGATGATGGCATTCAATCCGTTCGTTCGAACTGCCTCCAGAACCAGCTGCTCCCCCTCAAGTTTTGTAGCAGCATATCCCGAATGGCGGAACAGGGGAGTTATGGGCTGTAACTCATCGGCCGGATGTGCCCGGGATCCGTACCCTATGGTGTTTGAAGTGCTGATATGAACCAACCGCTTCACCCCGTGGGTCACACAGGCGCGAACAACATAACCGGTTGCAGTCACGTTGACCGGCCGGTAATAACTCTTCCGGTTGGGTACCGGTCCCGTATTAGCCGCTGCATGGATCACTACATCACAACCGTCGACAGCCCGGTCAACTGTCTGCTCATCCAGAATTCCTCCCTTGATAAGCTCGAAATCCGTCCCCTCCAGTCCTTTCATATTGGCTGATTCCCGCACCAGAATTCTGACCGGGATTCCCCGTTTGTTCAACTCCCTGACAATATTGGATCCCAATAAACCATTGGCACCGGTAACCAAAACCAAACGGGGCTTAAAATCCTCGTGATTCATTTGGTTAAAATACAAAAAAAAAGAATCTGTTATATAGCATTGGATAATTATCTGCTTTTTTGCAATTTTCCTGTTTAAGAATAAATCAATGAAAATCAAAAAAACAATTCATTACACTTTCCATTGTCACCATGATTGCCTGCCCGGCACTACTCAAATCCCAGCAGCGGGCAGGATTTCCGGACGCCCTTTTTACCCGGGCCGAAAAATCACAGTACACTGAAACTTCACTCAGTCGTGATGTCAGGGAATTTGTCAACACACTTGACCGGCTCAGCGACCTGGTCTCGGTTGAAACCACCGGCACCAGCAAGGGGGGTAATCCCCTGCAACTGGTGATCCTGGCCAGGCCGGGGATCTCCACACCTGACGAGGCCCATGCTTCCGGTAAACCGGTGGTCTATATTGAAGCCAATATTCATGCCGGGGAGGTTGAAGGAAAAGAAGCCGTATTGCAGTTGATGCGTGAAATTGCCTTTGGTCCAAAAACCTATCTTCTTGATAATCAGATTATTCTTTTCTGTCCGAATTTTAATCCGGATGGCAACGACAAATTGGGCGAAAACCGTCCTTCGCAGGACGGGAGTCCGAAATTAACCGGAGTCAGGTCTTCGGGTGAAGGACTGGATCTGAACCGTGAAGGGATGAAACTTGAAGCCATTGAAGTCAAGGCACTGGTCAAAAACGTATTTCTCCGCTGGGATCCGGTACTTTTTATGGATATGCATACCGATAACGGCTCGTGGCATGGGTATGCCGTCAATTTTGCCCCGTCATTCCATACAGTTGGGCAACCTGAAGTAACCCAGTATACCAGAAAACTTTTGCAGGCGGCTGAAGACCGGATCACCGAAAGATCCGGTGTGCCTGCCTGGTGGCACGGTTATTACCGTGTACAGCGCAACGGTCAGGCAAAATATACTGCCTACAGCCACCTGCCCCGTTATCTGGTTAATTCAGTGGGCTTACGCAACCGGATGGGTATCCTGAGTGAAACCTTCGCCCACATGAATTTTGAAAAGAGAGTCTGGTCGAACTACCTGGAGGTTGAATCAATCCTCGAATATACCAACGATCATGCCGGTGAAATAGTAAAACTGATCCGCGATGCCGACCGTAAAACCGTAGAAACGATCAAATCCAATGACGGTACACTTGAAAAAGGTGTACGGTACAAACTGACCACCACACCGGATACCGTTTCGATACTGGTGCGTGAAACAAAACCCTATACCGACCGGCGGGGCAGGCGTCGAAGCAAACCAACCGGGAGAACTTACTGGAAAGACTCCGTCCTGCTGTACAACTCATTTGAACCGGTCAAAAAAAGCAAAGTTCCCCGTGCCTACCTGATCCCGGCCGTGCAAACCGATGCCATCCAAAAACTGCAGGAACACGGGATCACCCTGACCCAACTGAACCGCCGGGCCCGTTTCACCGGTGAAGAGTACCGGATAACCGGAATTCAACAAAACAAAAGAGCTGCATACGGCGGTCATAAATCTTTAACCCTTACAGGATCATTCTTTCCGGCCAAAAGAACCTTTCCGGCAGGTACTTACCTGCTCGATATGGCCCAGCCGCTGGCATGGCTGGCCTTTTACCTGCTCGAACCGGAATCGGATGACGGACTGGTTTACTGGAATTATTTCGACCATCCGCTGCTGGATCAGGGAAAGAAAAAACAGACTTATCCCGTCTTTAAACTGTTTAAATTACCGGATAATCTTTAAATCCATAACCCGGCAACGACAAACAAAATAATTGCCCCGGTAGCAGAAATCAGTGCATAAGGCAGTTGCGTCTCAACATGCCTCACCACATTAATTTTAGCCGATACACCGGTGATCACTGAAGTATCTGAGAAAGGCGAAGTATTGTCACCGAAAACCCCGCCGCTGATACAGGCTGCAAACATCAATGGTAAAGGAATACCCATAGCCATTGCAACCGGGATAGCCAGGGGCACCATGATACTGAAGGTACCGTAAGAGGTACCTGTAGAGAATGAGATCAGGCAACTGACCAGAAAAAATAGGGCGGGTAATAAAAAAACCGGAAAATGTCCTTTGGCCAGTCCGGCAATATACATTCCCGTACCCAGTTGTTTGCACAAACTCCCCAATGTCAATGCCAATGCCAATAAAATACCGATCTCTGCAAATTCACCCAATCCCGAATAGATGGTTTTCTCAATAGGTGGCCGTTTTGCTTTTTCCCTGAACATCAACATAATCACTAAAACCAGGATCGCTACAATAACCGCGTAAAAAACCGAAGCCGTTCCCTCTCCTTCAATCAGACGGCCACCCCCGGTAATCCACAGGCTAAGCAACATCGTAACAACCATAACCACTACCGGAATGATCACATACCAGGCTTTACCGGCAGAATGGCTTAATAGCGACGGATCTTCCTCTGTAACAGTTGAAACATCATGTGAAACAGGATACTTTCTCATGGCCCCCAAATTCCATCCAAACAGCATGGTCAGCAGAACCATAACCAGGCTCAGAATACAGTAGAAATTCAGCGGCATAGCCCTGACCACCAGTTCAAAAGGACGATCAATACCCTGGCCTGACAACAGGGTCATATAAAAAGCTCCCCAGCTGTTAACCACAACCAGGGCAATAAAATTAATGCTGATGGTATGCAGAAAATAAGCCATCTTCTCACGTGAGATCCCCAAACGGTCGTAGAGCGGACCTACCGTCGTTCCGTTGACCAGTATATTGCTGTAATTTTCTAACAACATGAACAGACCGATCAGCCAGGTTAACAGATATATGTGTCTTTTTTTATGCAGTTTTTTCGACTCCAGATACGAGACCATCCCACTAAATCCCCCGGATTTTTCCATCAGTTTGATCAGCCCTCCTACCAATACCCCGAAAAGAATTAACTGTAAATTACTGCGATCCCCGGCTACCCGTATCACCTGATCCAGATACTCAAAAAAGAATCCCCATTTTGAAACGGATAAGATCAACACCCCGGTAAGTCCGCCCGCCAGCAACGCCGGAATAATCTTTTTTTTCCAGAGGGCCAGACCCAGAGCAATCAGAGGAGGCAATAGCGACAACCATCCGAAATGGCCTGTAACTTCCATCATATCTGTTTGGTTATATACTTTATATCAAATAGTTACGAATTACTGAAATAATGAGATCGTTCCTCCTGTATGCCAGAACAGTACCCGGTCATCCGGCTTGAAAAAACCCTCCCGGGCATAATGAATAATCGCTGAAGCCGCTTTGGCAGTATAGAAATGATCCACCAGGATACCTTCCTGTTCGGAAAACAGTTTTTCGGCTTCAAGAGAAGCAGCCGTGGGTATGCCATATCCCTCTCCGATGAACCGGTCGTCAACCGATAATTGATCCTCGTCAAACATGGGATCCATTTTAAGATGTTTCATTACCGGGGTACTGATGGTCACGATCTTCTCTTTTAACTCTCTTTCGGAAGTATCGGCACTAATCCCGATGATCCGGGGATCTATTTCAAACAATCTCTTCCCCACCTCCAGTCCGGATTGAGTACCTCCCGATGAAGAGGGATGAAAAATATAGTCGAACTTTATACCCAACTGCTGCTGCTGTTGCTTTAATTCACCCATGGCCCGGATAAAACCCGGTAATCCCACCTCGTCAGAAGCTCCCAGCGGGATTACCAATACCTTATGGCCAAGGGCCCGCTGGTCATCAGCCAGTTTTTCCATCTTTTCCTGCCGTTCTTCCCGGGTTGACACGAAATGTACTTCGGCCCCTATTTTAAAATCAATCAATAAATTCCCGGTTGGCCGGGCCGGTGGCACACCGTTCAGCACCAGGATCACCCTGAACCCGAACCGCAGGGCGGCATGTGCCGTGGTTCGGGCATGGTTCGACTGTAATCCGCCGCAGGTAATGAGTGTATCTGCGCCCAGGCGCCGCGCCTCCGCAAAGACATACTCCAGTTTTCGCAATTTATTACCCCATACCAGAGGCCCGATATAATCGTCGTGTTTGACATACAATGCGGGCATCCCGGGTACCACGGTCTCTATCCGCCCGCAACGGTGAACCGGGGTTTGAAGCGGTGCAATCTCCATCCGGGGTATCTGTTGAAAAAGTTCAAAAGAGGTCATACAAAGTGTTTTTTCAGTTTAGGATTTTATTTTTTTTATTCCGATACCGGGCCGGTCAAACAGAGTGACCTTCCCGTTCACAATCTTCATCCCGTCAAACAGATCATTGCCGATCAGAAGATTACCATCCAGATCGGCCCAGTCGGCCATCGGCGAAAGCTGGGCAGCGGCCGAAATGGCACACGAAGTTTCGGTCATACAGCCCAGCATGACTTTCATCTGCTGCGCCCGGGCCAAAGTCACCATTTCCCGGGCCTCCCACATGCCCGTGCATTTCATCAGTTTAATATTAACCCCCGAATAAACCTGGTATGCATCGATCAAATCATTCAAACCCTGAATCGCCTCGTCGCCGATAACCGGCAGGGGCGAGTGCTGGGTCAGCCAGGCATTATCATCGGGCCGGTCACGGGGCATGGGCTGTTCCACAAAAACCACACCCTGCTCTTTTAACCAGTAGATCATCTCCAGGGCCTTCTTCCGGTCGGTCCATCCCTGATTGATATCCACGCAAAGGGGTACCCGGGTCACCGAGCGGATCGTCTTGATCATCATTTTATCCGTATCTCGACCCAGTTTGACTTTTAATATCTTGTACGGAGCCGCTTCCAGAGTCTTTTGACGAACCACTTCAGCAGTATCCATCCCGATGGTGAAAGAGGTATCCGGAGTTTTTTCCGCACTCAATCCCCAGATCTTATACCAGGGTTGTTTCATAATCTTACCGGTCAGGTCATGCAGCGCGATATCTACCGAAGCTTTGGCAGCAGGATTGCCGGGTGCAATACGATCAACATACTCCAGGATCTCCTCCATCCTGAACGGGTCGGAAAACCGGGTCAGATCCACTTTTGAAAGAAAAGCCGTAGCCGTTTGATGCGATTCTCCCAGATAGGGCGGCATAGAGGCCTCTCCATAGCCCGTAAAACCCTCATACTCAATCCGTGTCAACATTACCGGCGTGGTAGTCCGTGAACTGTTGGCAAGCGTAAAGGTATGCTTCAGTTGTAACACATAAGGTTCAAAAAAAAGCTTCAATGTTTTATCCCCCCCTCCGGATGATCGAGGAGGATTGCCGGGGGTTGCCAAACCGGCACCGGTAACGCTGCGGGATAACAACGGTGAAAAAGCAGCTGCCATGGTTGCCGCCATACCCTGCCTGATGAAATTTCTTCTGTTGCTTTTCATTATTAAAAATACCATTTGTGATGCTGCATCGACCAGGGCCCGTTGGGTGTATCCAGCTGATGAATCCGCCTGACATGCAACAATATACTTTTTAAATAACTACTGTAATCCGGATCTGTAGAGCGTAATGAATTGATCTTCACCCGCCCCGACGAATGAATGAATTTTCCGTCACCTATATAAAGCGCCACATGGGTCACCTTTTCAGGTTTCGTATCCGTGGCTCTTCGTCCGAAAAACAGCAGGTCACCGGGTTGCAGCACCCGGTCATCACCCGAAAATACCACCTCTTTTCCGTGCTTTGCCTGCTGCCAGGCATCCCTTGAAAGAATCACACCATGCATCAGAAAAAGAGTCTTCATAAAACCGCTGCAGTCAATCCCGCGGGCTGAAGTCCCACCCCACAGATAGGGACGTCCCATAAAAGTTTCAGCCATCGAAATAATCGGAGCAAAATCCGGATATCGCTGTGCTGCAAACGCTTTAACGGGTACCGTATTCTTTTGGGGGATCATCCCCGACCTGCCGTCGGGAAGCCTGACGATTAAAGATTGCCCGCTTTCACGCACCACCTGAAGGATACATCCCATAGTCAGGTCACTAACCACATTATAGGGAGGTTCCGGGTTTTTAACCTCCCCGAACTCTCCTGTAAAAACAACACGCCGGCTCTTTTTCCAGGCCTCCATCTCCTGTTCACTGAGCAGGGTAATGGCAGGAGCATCCACCCAGGTTACATACTGCTCGGGCGTTTGCACCTGATACCAGCTACCCTTTTTCTTTAACACCCGAAGCGGAGTCCCCATCAAAGCCTGCGAACTCAGCTCCTGCGAATGACCCGGACGGGTGCGCAGATTACAAACCGAGACATCCACCAGGGCCCGCGACAGATCCCCGGTACGGGAGGTTACATCCATCTGATAAGTCCACTGGTTAAAATATAAATTGCCACCACGCCACTCTACTTCACCCCGCTGAAAATCATAAGGTTCGCTACGTTCATATTTTTTTGCCGGGGTAAAAGGGATCGAAAAATCATCATTCACGATCATCCGGTAGGCATCCATCCCGGTGAGGTAAAAATTCCGGACCAGCGGATCATCCGAATCCTGTAACCCGAAAGAGACATCCACCGGAACCCAACCCGTTCCCTGAAAATAGACTTCACTCCAGTCGTGCAGGTTTTTATTCCCCGGATGCACATGCCACCCGCTCTGCCACCTGGCCGGAATTCCTTTATAGCGGCACATGTATATTAAGAGAAAAGTCTGCATGCCGCAATCTCCATGACGATAGGTCAGCACATAATCCGGGATGCAATCCATGATCGAATATTCCAGCGCCGATGCCCAGGGAATATTCTCATTGATCCAGTAATATAGCTTCTTCACAATCTTAAAAGGATCCGTCTCCCCGCCCACAATACGATCGGCTGTCTCCCTGACCAGCGGGGAGAAGATTACCTGGGGCGGGCGCTCTGCCGTAAACTTATGATATAACTCTGTCGTCGTGTCATACGGCTCAGCATGCAGCCTGCGCGGATCAAACCATTGTGCGGCCGAATGAAACCGGGCACGATAACTGAAAACCGCAGGCTTTCCCTTAACCGCCGGTTTTTCAATATACAGACTCCGCTGAAGTGCCCCCGGGGGGGCCAATGTATAAGAG
>JAGHDB010000246.1 GCA_021160155.1 Bacteroidales bacterium
AACAGTCCCAAGTGGCTGGAGCGGTACAGTTACCCCTTCGCTTTCCGGTTGGACTTTCTCACCTTCCAGCCGATCCTATAGTAATGTGACAAGCAATCAATCCAATCAAAATTACCAGGCATATCAGCTCCCGGGGCTACCGAGTAATCCCAATCCCGTATCTGGTTCTACTACATATTATGTACCTGTAGTACTTACTTGGTCCTGCTCAAATGCCACGTCTTACGATGTATATTTCGGTACCAATACAAATCCTCCAAAAGTGAGTACACGTACCTCTGCATCCTATAATGCAGGGTTACTAAAGCCTGGAAGATACTACTGGAAGATAGTGGCCAAGAATAACTATGGACAGAAGTCTGGTCCATTATGGCACTTCGATATTTCCTATAAAAATCTATCTAATGGAGTTGCTTATGGATCTTTTTCAGGAACTACTGGCCATCAACGATACTTTAAGATAATTAATGTGACAGCTGGCAGTAATTTAACTGTTGAACTATACGGTGGAACCGGTGATGCAGACCTTTACGTAAAGAAAAACGATTGGCCATCTGTAAATTCTTATGATTGGAGATCATATCATAGTGGTAATACAGAGAAGATAGAACTTTCAAATGCATCTGGTGGGACTTACTATGTAATGGTAAATGCTTACGCTACTTATTCAGGGGTAAATATAAAAGCACAATGGAGTAATAATTCAGTTATTATTGACGAAGATTTTGAAGGCTATGCCCTTGGTAATCTTACAAGCATTCCGTGGGGTTCAGTTTTTGTTTCTGGAAGCTCCTATATCAATATAGAACAATATGGAAATCCTGGAAAAGGAGCAACTTTCTATGATCCTACCGAGGAAGGCGTTGCCAAGTTAGTGAAAAGCTGGACAAGCTTTAAAAGAGGGACTCTTGAATTCGATTTCAGAATATTTGGTTCAGATTCAAAGTTTGGGGTAAGATTTTATCCTGTATTCGAAGGTCCCGCAATATATATAGGAGACTATGGAGATGGTTTAGCCATATATGCCCAAAAGGCAAATAGTGAGAGGCAGAAGATAATGAACATTTCCCCCAGTACTTATTACTCTGTGAAATTGTATCTTTATCTCGATGCGTCATCTCCATATTATAGAGTATATGTCAATGGTACTTACAAAGCCCAATTATCTTCTGTAACAGACACAACAGGAATTCAATTTTTGTGTTACTCTGATAGAACATGTTCCATGTTAGACCTAGACAACATAAATTTGGTCAGTACTGGCACTTTCATTTCAGCTCCAGAGCAGGGCCCAGACAGCTTAGGCATAGATATTGATACCACAGAGCAGTCAGAGGATATGTGATCTTCTTTATAATAGAGCGGGGCCTTAGCCCTGCTCTATTCAAGTAATGAGGTGATTTTGTGAAGAAGATATCTTTGATGTTATTCTTTGTTTTTATCATTTTGATAAGTAGTTGTTTCAGAGCTGAAAAAGAAGAGGCTCTCATTGTGGGAGACATTAAACTTCTGCTTGAAAATGACACAATAACACTATTCTCTCTGTCCAAAATCTATGGCATAGAACTCACATTCTCTCAAGATATCTCAGCTGACTCATTCTCCTCTCCCGAAAAAATGCTCATGATACACAAGGGCGATGGTGAAAAGACCATTGTTGCGCTAGCAAAGATAGGGGAAGAAATAGAGGAAGGAGAGAAGTTACTTACAATAACTGGCATCTCATCTCTTGAAGGTCTTTTGCTGAAAGCAGAGAGTGAAACACTCTTGCGAGACAGTGCGACCCCACCTTTACCAAATGGCATATGTATTGTAGACCAAACAGTACCACCAAACAGCGATGGCTTCTTCTATGTACATGGAAAAGGCTTGAGCAATGTTGGTGGTATATCAGTAACTATAAATTATGACACGACATATTTTACTGTGGACACAACCCAAGGAAACAACGGTGTTACTCCACTCGGTATTTGTGCGACAGGATTAAATATTGTTAATAGCAGTGATCCTGGAACTCTCAAGATAGATACTGCCTTCATGGGTAGTGCCAAAAACATAACAGATGAAGATATGTACAAGGTATATATAACTACAAAGGCTGAATTAGGTGAGACAAATCTTGCCATAACCGGTGAGGTAAGAAAGACAGACACAACTATTATACCCACAGTATTCACAGATGGGGTTTTGAAGGTAGGCGAAGAGAACAAACTCCTTGGAGATTTCAATGATGACTGCATAGTAGATTTACCAGACTTCATCGTCTTTGCTCAGCATTATAACTCTGTAAGTGGTGACAGTAAATACGAAGAGCTCTATGATATACACCCAGCAGAGATGGGTACAGGAATTTGGGCCGGGATCTATTCTAAGGCAACGCCCGATGGACAGGTTAAGCTTGGTGATTTCATAATCTTTGCCAATAATTATAATAAGGAATGTCCTGTGGAAAACCAACCTCCAACAGTAACGAAAGTAAGCGGCCCATCTGGGACAATAAATCAAAGCAGCAGCACATTTACAT
>JAGHDB010000295.1 GCA_021160155.1 Bacteroidales bacterium
ATTCTGACCGGATGCCCGATGGCCTTGGCAAACCGTGCAATTTGTTTTTGTTCGTAGGTATAGACCTCTTTTGTTTTGTTCCGGTTCAAAATCAGGTTGTTTACGAACAAAGATATGAATTTGAAGGCACAAAGCGAAAGACTCAGGGCACAAGGCTCAAGTATGTTTAAAGGTTTAAGATTCAGGCACTTTGATCTTCTACCTTATTTTCGCCTTTCGCCTTGTGCCTTTCGCCTTGTGCCTTGAGTTTTACTTTTTATTGTCTTTCCTCAATTTCTCCAGTGCCTCAAAGAACACCGGCATGGCGATCATCCGGATTAGTATAGCCCCGAGAAATCCTCCGATATAGACTACGGCCAGCGGGCGGTGCAGTTCGGCTCCTGTCGTTACGTGCAGCACGAGGGGCAGGGCACCCACCACCATCACCAGGTTGGTCATGAAAATAGCTCTGAATTTCTTCAGGGACCCGGCCATTACCGCATCCCGTAAGGAGTATCCTTCTTTAATAAAGTCGTTGATTTTGGCCACCAGGATCACATCATTCTGTACACACACACCGAACAGGGCGATTAAACCAATCATAGAGGAGACATTGATGGTTTGCCCGGCGATCAGCAGTCCGATGATGGCACCCACCAGGCTGAGCGGGATACTGATGATGATCATTGCGGCCTGGCGGATAGATCCGAATGAAGTAAAGAGTACTACAAAGATGATTAGAATAACCACCAGCATCAATGTAAGAAGTTCTTTCATAGCACGTTGTTGGTTCTCGAATGATCCCCCGAAAGTCACGTAATAACCGGCGGGAAGAGATACGTTTTGTGTAATTTTTTGTTGAGCCTCCTTTACGAAGCTGCCCACATCCCGGTTCACCACACTACATACAATCAGTTTCCGGCGCATCATATTTTCACGATAGATTGTTTGTGGTCCCTGGCTGTGAGAGATGTCAGCCAATTGAGTCAGGGGGATTCTCTCTCCGTTTGGAGCGTCCACCAAAAGATTTCGTATTTTCTCTTCGTCTTTACGGTATTCTACGGGTAATCTGACCAAAACAGAAGTGATTCTGTTTTTCTCATACACATCGGTGACTTCTATGCCATTCAGGGCGGTTTCAATAATATCTGCTACGTTACCCACTTTTATTCCGTAACGTGCCAGGTTATTCCGTTTGAGTTTTACAATTAATTGCGGAATTCCGGTTGTCTGTTCAATTTGCAGGTCGGCGGCTCCGTCAATACCGGTCATGACATTCAGGATCTCTTTAATTTTCTTATTCAGTACATCCCAATCCGGTCCGAATACTTTAACGGATAGTTCTCCGGCTGTACCGGTCATCATTTCTGCCAGTTTATTTGCAATAGGCTGTTCAAAAATATAAGCGACACCCGGGAGGCGATCCAGTTTTTGGCGCATAGCTTCGGTAATTTCTTTGAATCCCCTTTTCCTTTTTTCACGAGGGAGCAGTTTGATGTTGTATTCACTATGGCAAACCGGATGCAGGTGTTCAGACCCTTCGGCTGTTCCGGTAGTTCTTGCAACCGACAGCACTTCGGGGAATGACATGAATATTTTTTCAATTTTATCTCCCATGGCGGCTGTCTCTTCGAGGGAGGTTTCAGGCAGCATAACGGTTGAGGCCAGAATTGCTCCTTCGTCAAGGGGCGGCACAAATTCTTTACCTAAGAAAGTGTACAGAAAAGCAGCCAGGGCCACCAGTACGATACTGATATAGAAAATGATCTTTTTATGATACAGGGCACGCTCAAGTATTGCTTTGTATTTACCGGTCAGGAATATCATTACCGGATTTTTTTTGTTTTTCAGATGTTTTTCGGTCAGGAAAACCGAACACAAAACCGGTTTCAGGGTAAGGTTCAGCAAAAGAGAACCGAACAATGCACCTACTACTGCAAAAGCCGTTGGTTTGAACATGGCACCTTCGATACCGTTCAGGCTGAGTAGGGGTAAAAAAACCAGGATAATGATCAGGGAGGATGAAAACAGATGGTTCCCGACATCTTTTGCTGCTTCATAAGTGAGTTGCAGCGTAGATGCCTTTCCTTTGTTCCGGACCAGCTCGGTAAAAATATTTTCGACCATAATAATGGTACCGCTGGCTACCTTTCCCACCCCGATGGCCAGACCACCGATTGACATCACGGTCAACTGTACTTTAAAAAGATCCAGAATGAGAAAGGCGACTAAAATCGACAGGGGAATGGTCAAAGATGCGATCAGGGAACTTCTTAAATCCCACATAAAGATCATCATGATCAAAATAATCAGGAAAGCACCTTCGATAATTGACCGTTCTACATGATTAATGGATTTTGAGATCAATTGTGACTGATCATAGAACTGTTCGATCCGGATTTTATCCGGCAGATCTTTGGCAATTTGGGCTAAAGCTTTTTTTACCCGTTGAATAGCAGCCAGTGTATTTCCGCCGTACTGTTTCTGGACAGTAATATCCACATCGGGTTGTCCGTTGAAGCTGGCATCATCGCGTCTGAATTTTGCGCCGATCTTTACATCGGCGATATCTTTTACATATACCGGGATATTATTATGAGAAGTAATGACGGTATTGTTAATATCCTCAATA
>JAGHDB010000235.1 GCA_021160155.1 Bacteroidales bacterium
ATCATACATTCACCGAATTGGTTAATTGGCTTTATGGAGCGGTCTCTTTTCAGTATCTGAAGGGCCGGCGTGTGGTAATCTTTGGTCATGACAGTATGGGTATGGAGACAGCCCTTCAACATGTTATTCCAACCCGGAATACTTTTGGTTTGGAGATCACAAGACTGGATATGAAACTATTGGCTGATATGTTACAGAAAAAAGCATACGATGCCGCTGAATTAAATACCTTAAGACATTGGATTGATACTCAATTCGGAGAGGTGGAGATCAAGAATGAGGATCAAAACGTACGCTTCAATCAAAGTTTGGCAATGTATCTGATAACCAGGGATCTGATGAAAGAGTTGGATGCGGTCGGGGGTGGTTTTATGTCGCAGCTTGAATGGGGATCTGATCGGCGTGGACTACCATTGCCGGTTGCCGACGTAATGGAATCCCTGTTTAATTCTGACTTTGATCATCAGGGGCCCAAAACCGTTGTTCCGTTTGCTACTGAAGCAGATGTTCAGGGATTATTGACCATGCTCTTCTTTACTTTTCTCAGCGGAGGGAATCCGCCTCTTTTTATGGATTTCAGAAAAGTATGGGAGCCCTGGGAAATTCGTCAAAGGGTGGATGAGCTTAAATTAAAAATAGAGGGAGAATCGAGTTGGCTCATGAGAGGATTTGTGGATGGAAATAACAGTGGCTCTGCTTCATTTAACTGGGCCGGAAGACCGGGAGATAATCCGGATCAGTTTACCAAGAAAATTACTTTCCCGCAGGCAGATTCTCTCTATTTCCCCGGTCTGGGTAATTCAGTGACTTTTTTCTCTCCAGGAGGTATAGAAGGAATTGCCGGACGACTGGCTTACAGTGCACTTTCAGGAATGTTTTCTCTTATCTGGGATGAGGCTACAACCGTTGAACTTCCTGAACCGTTGGCACAAAAGGTTGCCGGCCTTTCTACTGCCGAATGGCCGCATACATTTATTACTCCACGGTATGCCTCAATGAATGAATACAAGCATTATGCACCAGCCAATCACCTTCATATGACCTGGAACCTGCCGGTTTCACGGTTACAATACTGGATGGATCTGGCTAATGTGTTGTCAGTGACTCCCTGGTCTGCTAAACCTGCATTTGAAGAAGGGGTTGATCGGCCGATGCCATTGTTATTCCTGGTTAACGGGGGTGAAACCCAGGCAAAATTAATGAGAAAAACCATATAATATCAGGCAGCTATGATAAAGAGGTGGATGATAGTTGGATTGTTTTTTCTTTCCGGGGCAGGAGCGTTAATCGCCCAGAACAAATCCGGATATCCGGATGTACCGGTTTTTAAACCTTACCTGGGTGTGCCCGGCAGAATTGTTAAATATAACAACTTTAATTATTTGATTATTCCGGATTCTTCAGGTGAACATACCCGGCAATCTACGGGGAATTACTGGGAGGTGAGTTATGTATATGATTCTCTGTTTCGCCAAAAAAAGAAATTTCGCGACTTTGCCATCCAACAGATTAAAAAAAACCACGGTATTCTGTTTTTTCAGGATACCCTTCAATTGAATTTCGGTATCCGAAAACCCGGAGGAAACCTTTGGGGACGGTTTGTGTTTTTAAATGACCGGGTTTACCGGTTGCGTCTTATTAAAGAAACCGTTTTTATTAATCGACTGAAACTGGATACCCTTCAGGATGTGCGGTATGATATTGCCATTCCACCGGTTGATCTTCCGCAACGAATTAATTTTCTTCCCAATTCTGTTATAAAACGGGTAACCGAAAGTAAATACAATCATTATACTTTTACCTATGATGTGAAGGATACCCTTTATACTCAGGTCGTCATGGGACCCTATTGGGATCTGAAGCTTCAGGTACAAAGACCGGACGGGAAAGTAGATAAAAAAGTATCCACCGTTGAAGTGCTCGAGAGCTATTATCGATCGGTTTTGAAAGCAGGCGGAAAGATCGTTAAAAGCCGGCCGAGAGAACTTGTATTTACCCTCCCGGTAAAGCAGTCGACCCTCTGGTGCAGGATTATGTCATCTATTGACGGAACCTACTTTATGAAAGTGCTCATACAATCACCCGAAGACCAACTTCCGCTGAAAAAAAAGGTGTTGACCTATCGGGCGATGAGCGATAGCAGTAAAAGAGGGATCAGGTAGTTTTTCCTTGTTTTATTATAAGAAAAAAATTCCGGATTCTGGAATTTTTTGATTCATGAGATATTTTGTAACTATAAGATAATTAGAGAGATGGAATTGGTGCTTGCCAGGTGGTCTGTCTTTTGTTTCTCTCTGTTGAATTAAAAAACAGAGACATGACACATATGAACGGAAGAGTGATCGGTAAAAGAAACAAGTATGGTTTACTTGGGCAAAAGAAATATTACATCCAGGTGCAGTTCGATCGCAGTTTCAGCCGGGATGGGAAAGACCATTATGAGTACCAGGTAAAAGCTGATCTCTACAACCAGATTGTAATCGGTGCAGCGGTGAGAGGAGAGTTTGAGCAGGTACCCGAGGGGTTAAAGCCGGTCTATTTTTATTAAACATCAGTCGGTAGATTCCTTTCCGGAATCCGGTTTTCGAACTATTGGCCATTCTTTTTTGCACAAACCTCTTGAAATTTAAAAATGTTGTCTATTTTTAAATAGATAAATATTAATTGCTTTTATGGCCAGTCGAAAACATTTAAAAAAAGATATCGATTACCTGGTTACCGGACTAATTGCAGATTGCTATCTTTGTATTCAGGAACGTCCGGATCAGGATTTGTCTGAAATTGAGGATATTATCAATAATGCAGTTGACCTGAAAGAACAACTGCTGTTTCGGGTTAACCATGTAGATGAAGTACAAGGCTCTAACAGGCCACTCTATCGTACCATCAAACAAGACCTGCTTAACGGACTTCATGCATCATATGAGAAGTTGAGGGGCGTGATTGAGTAAACCAGGATAAAATGCTGTATTTAACTATCCGGCGATTTTTTTGCGGGGTTGTTTTGATCATAGCAGGGATTTTTCCTTTAACCGGTCAGCAACAAACTCAGGTTTTCCATTGGCTTGATACCAACGAAAAACTCCATAACGGTTTGTTGAAAGTGGAACTGATTGAGCAAACCAACCGGGTGGTATTTCAGGTAAAGTTCACGGTCACATGGTTTGATCTGAATAGTCAGCCACTCAAACACCAGGATCAGAAGCCCTATCTCTATCTGTCGAAATACGGATTATTTCTTTCTCCTCCAGAGACCTGTAAGTGCCTGACTTTTGAAGGTACCAATCAGGTTGAACTGGTTTTTCAGGATGAGGGTCAGCTTTTGATTTCATCAGCCAATACAAAAATGGATACACTGGTTCTAAAAACTGAAATGCATTATGCTTTATCCTATTCGGATTACCAGAAGGGTAAATTAGAACCGGTCAGGTCCGATTCGGGCAGTACTTTTTCATTCTCATTTCCATTATATCCTCCTGAACCTGATACTAAAATTCAAAGAACCGATATTATTGCGAAACAAAATATTCCGCCGCTTTTAAATCCCGCAATAAAGGAGCAGTCAGAACAGATGATTCAACGCCTTGAAATCAGGAAGGCACAATTAAATCGCTGGACACTGCCGCCTGAAGTTATTTCCTGGGGGAGCGAATTAGACAGCGTTCCGGTAATTACCAACCAGAGGCAGGCGGATTCTTTATCCCCGTTGGTGAATGATGCCCTGTTTTCGCTTCAGCTTCAGATACAGGAAATCGATCAGTTTATCGGAGAGGTGGAAATGAGCCGTCAAAGATTGAATAAAGACAGCCTGGATGATGTGGATTACACCTCTTTCGAAGAGAGGTTGAATAAATTATGGGACGAATCAGGCCAGGAAAGAGCTAAATATTATCAATTTCAGCTGACCCTTTTAAAAGTACAAAAAGAAATCAATTCTCATAAAGGGCTACATTATACCGACAGCCTGTTGCAGGTGGCAAAGGCTCGCTTCATTCCTCTTTTTCGAAAACATATTGATTCGCTTAAGCGACTTGATAATATTTATCAGGTGGTTGCTGCTGATCTTTTGCCGTTTTTTACGGGTCCGCGAACAAAATGGCAGAATAATCCGGCATTGGATTCAATATCCGGGTTACATGAACGTATCCATATGCTGATGGATCAGTTAAAAGCAGAACATGATCAGGAATGGACAAACTACCGCAGTTTTCTGGTTGGGATTGGCCGGGTCAATGAAGTGGAACAACTTCATGCAGACTTCAATGAAAATTATTACCGGATTAATCTGCTGGTCAAAGAAAACACAAAGAAGATCAGTGAACTACGTATTCCTCTTGAATCCCCGGGATGGTTAAAATCCGGTATTCCTATCTGGATCGGATCGGGTGTCATACTGCTGTTGCTGGTTATATTGATTGTACGGTATCAATTACGGGCGGGGAAACATGCCCGTGATACGGTTACTCAGGCTTTGGGGCCGTTTGCAATTAAATCGGGTAATAACGGTGGCCAAGGGCATTATGCACTGGATCCGGTTGCTTATGAAAATTATTATGAAATTTCGTTTGCCCAAAGAATGCCCGATGTGGTTATCGATAAAATTCATTTTCATAATTCTGTAATAAAATCCATCTACCAGATAGTTCATGGGATATTAATGAAGAAAACCCCGTCTGAATTCGGAGGTTTCCTTTTTGGTAATCAATACCGCCTGAGAAGTAACGGACATATTAAATATGAACTGTTGGTTGAGAAAGTGGTGCCTGCTTTGTCAATTCGTTTTGATAATGTTGATACGGCAACTCATGGAGCTGACCTGGTAGATGAACTGGATGAAGCCGTTCGCCAGAACAAAAAATTATTACTGTTGGGCTGGTACGCCTCTTCGATTGATGCAACTCTTGAAATGGAACCCCAGTTTCAGAAGATTCACCGGACTTTCTTTAGTGAGAAATGGCAAATAGCCCTGCTGATGAATCCCGGTACCGCTAATTTACAATCGGCTCTCTTCATGAGAAGAAAAAGCGGATTTTTTGAATCATTTCCTGAACCCGGAGCCCTCCTGAATTGGGACGAACTTTATACGCATGTGATGCATCCTCGTGTGCATACCCCGGAAAAAGATCCTTTCAGTGATCTTCAGCTCAAAAAAGCATTGAAAATTCCACTGCACTCTGATTGGTGTGATTCAATAATTGAGACTTTATGGTTTTTACCTGATATTTTACCTTCTATCATTAAAGATAATGAGATGCAGTTTGAACCGGGTGTCTCTTACCGGGTTACAGGGTTTTTATATGGCTCTGTAAGAGAATTCTCCCCTCCCGCAGCCAGAAGAAAGGGATATGAAGTAATAGTGACCCGGTTCGTTGAAGCAGTTAACGGGGGCTCCCCAAGAGAAATCCCGGGATACCATCTTTTAGGATGGTGGGGACAGGGTGCCAGGGAGATACAGGATTTTTTGAATGCTGCTTTAACCTATCATGAGCCACTTTTTACCGCTCCGTATCATTTCTTCTGCCTCTCAAACAGCCAAAACGGTGAATTGAGAATATTCAGCCGGAATCACCAAATGAGCTTAAATAGAAACCTGATCGATACAGAAGAGCTGAATACCAATACCCTGTTGAAAGATAGCCAATGATCAATTGTGCTTATTGATTCATCCTGCTTTCCCGGTTTCTTATTTTTGTCTTTTTATGTACATTTATCGGTTGCAAAACCATTGGGTGTGATAAGAACTTGTTTGAGTATTTTTGTTATATGGCTTCTGTTTGTGCCTGTTTACAGTCACACTCCGGTTCCCATTTCAAGACACGACTCGTTAAAACAACCGGTCAGAGAACTCCTGAATCAATATGCTCAATTATCTAATCGATTGGATAATAAAAATCAGGAAACTCAGATTCGTGAAATTTTAAAACTTTTTGCAAATCCGCGGGTTCAGGTGTTTAACGATCTGGAAACGGAACCTGCGTCAACCGAGCTCAGTGTGGTAGGGTACTTTGAAAAATTATTGCAGCTTTACCCTGAAGGATTAAAACACTCCTTTACCTGGAATACCTTACATCTAGGCAAACCGGTTTACGATTTCGGAGAGCGCTATACTGTTCGTGCAGAGGTGGTAAAGGTGCTTCAATCCATGCCAGATCAATCGATGCCTCCGAAGGTAATTAAGTTAGCATTTGATATCGGTTTTTATCTGCGTGATGGAATTCCTGTGGATCTGAAAATTATGGAGATATCCCATTCTCTTTCCGGCGATCAGTGGATTCATTTCAGTGCCGCACCCATGATGACCCGTTTCACAAACCGGCCGGTATCTGAAGATGAACGGATGACTCTTTTATGGGGCGTAGGTTATCAGTCCCAAATAGATTTTAATCAATTCTTTAGTGAACAATGGGGAGTCTCAGCCGGCTTGGGTTATGGGAGTTATCAGGGAGGGGTGGTCTTAGACCATTTTGATGCTTTTTTGGGAATGGATCCTCATTTCACTGATGTACATATAATTACACGCCTTCATTATTTGGCGTTGCCGGTCAGCCTGATCTTCCGTTCAAGTTGGAAAGGGAAATTCAACTTGTTGGCCGGGGTGGGTCTTTCAGGTAATATAAGGCTCTATGAAACAAATTATTCTTCAGCAAAATCAGATCCTGGTGGGAATATCTATGAGTTTGTCTACAGTGAATACGATTGGGTTAACCAATTATCCCGTATAGGACTTGACATTCATGCATCAGGAGGTGTGGGATATCAGATCGGAGCCCACTGGATGATCTCTCTGGAGATATCGGTAAATCAGGGATTGTTTGGATTAGAGCACCAACGAGAACCGAACTATTCAAATTTAAAATATACCGGACAGTTTAATCCCCTTTTCGGTGAACCCGATTATACTACACGCCTGTTTGGCTGGTCAACCGGGGTGGGGATCAGTTACCGGTTACTTAAAGATTAAATATGAAAGAGTATTATGCAAAGGATATCCGGTAAAATAACGCTCTTGATTTTGCTTTGCCTGACAGCTGTCGGGGAAGGGTGTATTCGGATTGATACACCTCCGCAAATGAGTATAACTGTACTGGATGCTGAAGAACAACCTGTGTCCGGTGCAGTGGTTGGCCTTTTCGATTCACGGGAAGCATGGAGTAACCGTGAATATCCCGTGCAGGTGTGGAAAGCAACCGATGTTTCTGGTGAAGTGATCTTTGCCAGTCTGAAAGAACAACTTTATTATATTTATGTCAGAAAAGATTTGGCAGACAATAGTGGGGATATGATCTCAACAACTAATAAACTATTGGCAAACCAGCGTTATAAAGTAGTAATTCATATTTATTGACCTGAAAGAAGGCACTTGCCGCAAATGAAACGCGCATTTTTTATCATAATTATAAGTATGCTGGTTATCGGTTGCCGACACGAACCGGTTGAAGAGATATCCGGTTCACTGAATGAGGCTTCATCGGTTATTCTGCCGGAGGTTGTCAGACTGGACACTTTGGTATATTCGAATCCGCAAATCAGCAATAATCAGGTGCGCTTTGATCTATTGGCTCCCACACAACCCCTTCCTTCGGGAACCGTATTTTATTATCCGGGCCGCTGCCCGATCACAGGCCGGGTAGATGAAACTAATCAAACTTCTGACCGGGTTGTTTTGACCATCGAATCTGTTTCTCTTTTTGATCTCTTTCAGTATTGTGTGTTGAGCGATACAATTATGGATCGTAATCCGGTAAATGAATCATGGCAGGCCGGAGTGATCTCAGACGGTGATTCTGTTTATATTGATTCACTGAGCCTGGTCAGTGATAACGGCTCGTTCGGGTCGCTCTCAGCCTATATTCAGTCGGGAACCATTTCACTGAATGACATGTTCCGTTTTTTTCTCTCAACCGGATTATCCGATACGGGATCTCATCTGCTTAACAGGATAAGCGGTCGCCTCTCTTTTAATTCTTTCTTCAGGGCGAATGTAGTTGCCGGAACTGATGAGGCTGTGTCTGGTAAAGACAGCGTATGGGTGGGTACGCGTGTCTATGGTCCGGTTTATATCCAGGATCTTCCGGTTTTCTTTTATCATAATATTTGGGCGGGTATTGAACTTACAACCGAACGTGAAGGTACTTACCAAATTAATGCTGCATTAAGTGTTAATGGGTCTGCCCGGTTTCATTATGAGTCATGGGCAGGCTGGGCAAACTCAACCGGAGTTACTTCATGGGAAGGGAATCTTGATTCCGTATCCGGCCCGGTTTATGCAGGGTATGTGTATCGCTTTTTTATTACTTCGTCCTGGGTCCCGGTAATTTGCGGTAGTTCGTTAAGTAGATTTGAATACTCTCTGAATGCCCTTGTACAAAGAGATTTTGACTTGACTTCTTATGTTGAAACCCATACGACTTTCTCCTCTGCGGGAATGGCAGGCGATTACGCTCTTTTGAAGGATGAACTCCCTGCGTTTCAGTCTGCCGAAACCAGGGAACTTTCCCGTGAGAGCCGTTCCGGAGCATTGGCTAACCTTCCTCCGACTGCCAGCTTCGGAGTTTCCCCTGCAGCGGGATATACTGATACAAATTTCAAATTTGATGCTTCCGCTTCAACCGACCTCGAAGATCTGACAGAACAATTGCAGGTTCGATGGGATTTTAATGGAGATAATCATTATGATACCGAATATAGTTACGACAAAGTTATTTTTCACCAGTATGCTTTCCCCGGTTCTTATGATGTGGTTTTAGAGGTTACTGACCGGAATGGGCTGACCGATTATGCAACTACGAACGTCCGGGTAGAACTATCCGCATCTGCCCCTATTGCATTTTTTACGATTAATCCGGAAACGGGCAGAACAAATAACTATTTTGTTTTTGATGCATCCGGGTCATATGACAGTGAAGACCCTATAAATGCCTTAAAGGTTCGATGGGATTTTGAGAATGACGGACTATGGAATACTGCTTTTTCAGTTAATAAGGCAGCAGTCCATTATTATACCGATGCGGGTACGTATGTGATTAAAATGGAGATAATTGACACAGACGGTCTCACCGGATCTACTACTAAGAAACTGGTTGTACTGCCTGCGAATGTTAAGCCTACAGCACATTATACAGTCATTCCTGAAAATGGAACTACCGAAACGATCTTTTCATTTGATGCCGGCTCATCATCTGACCCTGAAGATGCGGTTGACGATCTGCTGGTAAGATGGGACTGGGAGAATGACGGTGTTTGGGATACCGAATACCGACAGGAAAAAACCATCAGGCGCCGGTTTGTTACAGCTGGTGAATACCAGGTGGTTCTGGAGGTTGAAGATACCGAAGGGTTTGCCAGCACCTACTCCAGCATCATAACCGTCACGGATCCGAATACTCCTCCAACTGCAGATTTTGTCATTCAACCTGCCAGCGGAACCGTGGATACTACTTTTGTGTTTGATGCTTCTTTATCCACTGATCATGAAGATGCTGTTGACTCTTTGGAAGTTCGCTGGGATTGGGACAATGATGATGTGTATGATACGGATTTTACCACCGATAAAGTAATCCATAAAAAATTTAGTCAAACAGGTACCTTTATTATCAAAGTGCAGGTAAGGGATTCCGGTGGTTTGACGGATACCAAAGCCAGACTCCTGGTAATTAACTAGTCTTTTGGTGTTTAGAAATCGCCTTTTCTAAGCGGTTGACTTTCGATATATTTCCCTTTTACCAGGTCGTTTTTTAAGAATGCTTTCTCGGGGATTCCTGAATAAGTGCCGATTCCAAAGCTGTATATAAAGTATTAAACACGATCAAAATCCGGTAGCGAATAGCTGCATATTTATTTAGTGCCATATTTTTTTACGGTGATTGACGCATCTAAATAATAAAGTCGTGGGAGTTCGATGCAATAGGAATGCTGGCCTGGAGAAAACCTGCCATCCATTTGGATTTTCGTGATCCGTATAACCGGTCGCTTTCGGATATGTTTGTATGCCAGGATGATTCGGAAGCACTGATTCGCCTCCTGGAGGAGGTTAATGAACTGTATGACTATATTGATTCCATCATATTTACCCTGCAAACAACTGCGTATGGAACCTTTATTACTTAGTTTTTTATTCTGGTTTCTTTTGAACCGGGTGCAACCATCCTGACTGGTCCGTAAGACGGAGTGCGGTTACGAGAAAGAGCACATATCCAACCACAGGGGTCTGTTGCGTACCAAAAATCATCATAAATAATCCGGGGACCATTAATACAAGCAAAATACGTGTATAACTCTTGAGGAATTTTCCGGAACGTCTGAACCAGACCAATACCGGAATGATGAGATGCAGGGGGAATGCCCACACCAGGTTCAGATTGGCGTGACTGACCTGATGGGCAGAGAAAACCCACATAAACAGGAAAAGAGAACCGGTTAATCCGATGAGGAGAAACAGTAGTGAATCGAACAGCCTGCTTTCAAAACTTTCGGGGTTACGAAACATAAACAGAAGCACCGAAATCAATAAGATTACCAGGCTGATGGTGACCGGAGAGGCCCAGGAAGAATGTCGGGCTTTAACGTTTTGAGCTTTAAAAATGGTTCGAGAACCGGAAACCAGTGGCAGATTGTCAGTGTCCCGTGCCACGGAAAACAGCTCTTCCATCCGGTTGGGAAGAAACATATACTCCCAATCAGAAGCCGGTTGATCTGCCCCCCGGGTTAATAAAAGGAAAATACCTGTTTGAACCCAGGGAATGGGTGCCAGAAGTGATTCAAGAAGCGCTCTGAAACTTTTGTGATCGTCGGAGTTCTCAGGCAGAATGAACCGGTTTCCTGACGCTTTGAAAACTATATCGCGAATCCGGGTGGAACAATTATCATAAAAGAAGTCATACCGGTAATACCGGTTCTCCGGCAGGTAGTTGGTTTCAAGAAGCTGAAAAAGGAGTTGTTTCTCTTTTGATGTTAAATTCAACACCTGTTCTCTGACCGAACGGTTTTCCCGAACATAATCCTGATAGAAATAGTTAAAAGCGGAAACGGACAATTTGTAATTTAATCTGCCCCTCATAAACTTCAGGTAAAAATGAGGTGTATCAAAGTCGAAAGTCCCGTAATTATAAACCCGGTCAATATGCCTGTACGGATCGTAAACCCACAGAGCACTGTGCCCGAAAACCGAATAGAGCTCCTGACCGGGATCACAGGTAAGCAGGCTGACTCTTGCCTGATCACTGAGTTTGGGGGCTGAGAATTGCCCCGATAAATGAGTTGAATAAAAAAATAAAAAAAAGATTAAAAACAGGGATAGATGGCGTGGTTTTCGAATGAAGTGAAATATGCTGCTCATTTAATGTTACTTCTGGATCATCCTGCAATTTACTGTTTAATTAAAAAATAGCTACTTTTATTTCATGAATGGTAATTAAACAATCAAATCACATG
>JAGHDB010000340.1 GCA_021160155.1 Bacteroidales bacterium
ATCTGCTGAAGGAGAATGCTTTTGTGGCTCCATACCTTCTCGGAGGACTCGGAGGATGTTATTTTGACGCCAGCGGTGTGGGAGAAAACGGTACTTTCTCACATAACAAATTCATGCGGCCAAATCTCTATGGCGGATTGGGTGTGAACTTCAGATTACACCCGATGGTCAGTCTGGCTGTCCAAACTTCTCTGATGGCTCCGTTGACCGATCAGGCAGATGGAGTTACAGGCAGTGTAGTTACGGCACCGAATAAATCAAATGACCGGTTTCTTGAAAATTCATTCAGTTTGAGAATTACTCCGGGTAAATTCAAGAAAAAGGATTCGGATGGTGATGGCGTACCCGATAAAAAGGATCTTTGCCCGAATACTCCTCCGGGTGTGGCTGTTGATGAGAATGGTTGTCCGTTGGATAAAGACGGGGATGGTGTTCCCGATTATAAAGATGAATGTCCTGATGTGGCCGGTCTCGCAGCTTTTAATGGTTGCCCGGATACGGATGGGGATGGTATTATTGATAAAAATGACGCGTGTCCTGATGTGGCCGGAATTGCACTGCTTAAGGGTTGTCCGGACTCGGATGGAGATGGAGTGGCGGATAAAGATGATCGTTGCCCGGATACTCCAAAAGGATGGAAAGTGGATCGGTTTGGCTGCCCGCTTGACGCAGACCGCGACGGTATTCCCGATAGTGAAGATGCCTGTCCGGATCAGCCGGGTATTTCTGAATTAAAAGGATGCCCGATTGATGTGGGATACCTGATGTCAAAGTATAACCTGAATAACCGGAACATACTCTTTGATTTTGATCACAGCAATCCCCAACAAGCCGGAGTGGAAACCCTGGATGATATATACCGGGTCTTAAGTAATCACAATCAGTTTGGCGTGGAATTTGACGGCTATACCGACTGGGTTGGGAGAGCTGCTTATAATTTAAAACTCTCAGAAAAAAGAGCCAATTGGGCTAAAGATTACCTGGTGAAAAAGGGAATTATTGACAACCGTATCAAAACACTTTTCTTTGGTGAATCCAAACCGGCGGCGGATAACAAAACACGTGAAGGCCGGCAGTTAAACCGTCGGGTTGAGTTCAATTTCTTCAAGTTACGATAAACTGATTAATTTGCATATTTTAAAACCGGGCACTTGCAGTAGAGTTGCCCGGTTTTATCTTTTAAGTTTGTACCGGTGAAAAAAGCTATAATCACAACCTGGCTGATCTGGCCGCTTCTCTCCCTGGCAGCCGGTGCCCAAACATTGACCCTTGAACAATGTGTCAGCTCCGCTATGGCAAATCATCCCACCAGCCGGAAAGTGCCCCTGATTATGCAAGTCGAACAAGTTAACCGTCAACTGATCAATCAGTCGAGTCTGCCGGTCGTAATCCTGAATGCACAAGCTAGCTGGCAATCTGATGTGGTGAACTTTACACTTGATCTGCCTTTTCCTGTTACTTTTCCGGTGATTCCCAAAGACCAATATAAAGTAACTGTGGATGTGCAGCAGATGCTTTACGATGGAGGTGTTCGGCAGATACGGCAATCTTTAAATACTCAGGAGACTACAATAAAAAACTATTATTAATGGTACTTGGCGGACTTCTGCTTTCATGTCAACCTCATGGAGAGGTTGCCGGCCCGGTCAGTTATCAGGTGGGATGAAGCAAAAACTGGCCCTTTCATGTGCATTAATACACCGTCCCGGATTGTTGATACTGGATGAACCCACAGGGGGTTTCGAAAGGAGTTGTATCATGTTTTTCGTGACAGGCGAACATTACTGGCTGTCAGAAGCTACCGGAAAAGAGCCTAGCTTTTCGTCTCTTCATGGTATTGTTCAAAAGCCCAGTTTATAGTATCCAGTAATACTTTAGGCATCACAGGTTTTGTTATAAATTCAATACAACCGGCTTTCCGGCATTGCTCAATTTCATCACTCAGGCTAAAAGCGGTAAGTGCAATTATCGGAACTGCGGGGTGCTTTTCATGGATCAATCTTGTAGCAGTTATTCCATCCATCTCGGGCATCCGGATGTCCATGAGGATCAGATCAGGGCACTCTTTTTCTACATCATCCCATGCCTCCCTTCCGTTTTTAACCCATCGCATGCGGACTTTAGTATCTTCAAGGATTTTGTGTATCAGCATGTAATTGATCGGTTCGTCTTCTGCGATCAGAATGGTGCGTCCGGGCCAATGGGGTTGAATTGTTTTTCCCATTTCAGGAAGCAAATGATTCAATGGTGGTACGAATAATCCGGCTGGCTTCAAGGATCTGTTCTTCGGTAATGACTAAAGGAGGGGCAAACCGGATAATGTGGTCATGTGTGGGTTTGGCGATCAGACCGTTTTCTTTCATGGCCATACATACATCCCATGCGGTTTTACCATTTATGGGTTTTATTATTATTGCATTTAATAATCCTTTACCTCTGATGGTTTCTACCATGCCGGATTGAATTTCACCGAGTTTTTGACGAAATAATTTTCCGAGATACTCTGCATTTTCGGCAAGGTGTTCTTCCTTTACCACCTCTAAGGCAGCTATGGCGACTTTAGCTGCCACCGGATTACCTCCAAAAGTAGAACCGTGTTCTCCCGGTTTGATGCACAGCATGATCTCATCATCAGCAAGAACCGCTGAGATGGGGTATACACCGCCTGAAAGTGCTTTACCCAGAATTAAAATATCCGGTCTGACGTGCTCATGGTCGCAAGCCAGCAACTTTCCGGTTCTGGCAATCCCGGTTTGTACTTCATCGGCAATGAAAAGCACATTTTTTTCTTTACACAGGTCGGCAGCCTGTTTTAAATATCCTTTATCGGGAACATAAACCCCGGCTTCTCCCTGGATAGGTTCAACTAAAAAACCGGCTACATCCGGGTCTTGAAGGGCTTCTTCCAAAGCGGCAATGTCATTATACGGGATCTTTATAAATCCCGGGGTAAAGGGGCCGAATCCACCGTAAGATTCAGGGTCGGTGGACATGGATATTACCGTGATGGTTCGTCCGTGAAAATTCCCTTCACAAACGATTATTTTTGCCTGGTTTTCGGGGATTCCTTTCTTAAGATAGCCCCATTTACGGCAAAGTTTAAGCGCAGTTTCATCCCCTTCAGCACCTGTATTCATGGGCAGTATCTTATCATATCCGAAATAGCTGGTGACATAGGCTTCATATTCTCCCAGGGCATTGTTATAAAATGCGCGGGAAGTTAAAGTCAGCCTATCTGCCTGATCGTGAAGAGCCCGTAGAATCTTTGGGTGACAATGTCCCTGATTTACTGCTGAATATGCTGATAAGAAATCAAAGTATCGGTTTCCTTCAACATCCCAAACAAAAACTCCTTCCCCGCGTTCAAGCACAACGGGAAGTGGATGATAGTTATGTGCACCGTACAGGTCTTCCTTTTTGATATAATCATTTGAAGTAGTCATGGATGGATAAAGGTTTTCGGTTATCAATAAAAGTTTAATGAATCATACAAATATAGCAATCAAAACAATCTCAACAGCAATCATCAGCAGAGTCAGAAAAAGAAAAAGCGGTGAAAGATCTTTCCCGGAGTGGCTGGAAATGGGTATTGCAGATCTCCGATTTTTAGTGACCGGTCTTTGATCAACAGACAGATAAGTGCCAAAATATTTACGCACGGATTCATCCGGTTCAAAACGAATAAGGGATTCTTTTCGGGTTGTATTAAACGCCAGTATAGCCAGGGTGTCTTCTGCTGATGAAACAGGATAGAAACCAGGCTCGGGAACTCCGCTCCAGTTGATATGGATCTGTCCGGGAGTAATTCCCGGTATTGGATTCAGTATATTGGAATAACCTGTCTCTTTATGGGTCACTGTAAGTAATTGTCCATTATTTTTTCGTGAATCTTGCAGTATTAATGTGTTCATTGAAGATAATACCTGGTAAATTGTTTCATTCCGCTGAATGTGGGTAACCATATCATACAGCAGAGGGATAAAAACAGGATGTTCAACCAGGTCGGTCACCTCTTTCTCAAGGGGGAAATAATTAAATATTAAAACACCATTACCTGCTTTATAACGGGTTATCAGGGGATCTCCCAGGTTGGTTACCAGGAGATCACTGTAAGGTATTTCACGTGTGCGAATAAGAAAATGGTGTTGAAACCGAGGCATTTGCAGGTTCGATTCTGGATTCAGAATAACTTTAGACAGCCAGTTGGTTCTCTCCGGAGGGATTTTTGAACCGGTAGTGCTCGTATTATAATAAATGATGGGTGGAAGTTTCCACCGGTCGGTGAAAAGGTTCAATTGATCAATATCGGTGTTTTTAGCAGGGACCAGCCAGATAGTTCCATGATGATCCAGGTAGTTGCTGACCAGTTGTTGCAGTTGCGAAGGTATCTTACTTAAACCTGAAAGAATCACCATGTCATATCGGTTGAAAGAAGATTGCGGGAAAGCATCCGTTTGAAAACTGGTAAGTTTAAAAAAAGGATCAATATTTAATGACCCGGTTATATAGGGATTGGCATGATTGTCATATAATTGTAGAATTTGCCATTGAGTGTGTGCTTTGAATGAAAAAAACAACTGGTTGTCATAGGTCACAGGGTAATCACTAATCTCCAGTTTTCCGCGAATCCAACCTGATCCGTTTGTTTTAAAACGGATCAATGCTTTTCCGGTGCTTTTCGGGGGTAAAGTAATATTTGTCAAGCTGGTCAGTGTGTCATTTAAAACAAGACGAACCGGCAACTCTTCAATGGTTTCATCTGAATGATTGGTTACACTTGCATACAGATCCTGATCTCCGGGAGCGCTGTAAACAGGAGAGGAAAACCAGCAAGAATCCAGTGAAATATTATTGATTTCATGCCCGGGAATTCTGATAAGATGAATTTTGCATCGAGAGGGCAGAACAGGTTTGCCTGATAAAGATCCATTTTGAAAATCACTGGCGATAAATATATCTGCAGAAGATAATGATTCATGTTGCATCCGCTTATTCACAAGGGATAGAGTTGTACCCATCTCCATTGACAGCGGGGAGACGGCCAGGCGTTCAAGATGGGCATACAGTTGATCCCGGTTAAGCAGACTGAGATCAGCCAGTTTGCTGTTGTTGGTGCAAAGCATATATTTTATGGATGGAGGAAATCCGGCAGCCAGATTCCGGCATTGTTTCTTCGCCAGAAGCAAAGGAGATTGACCGTCTGTAGTAATACTCATACTCGGGGATACATCAATTACAAAAATTACCAGGGGTTGTGCTTCCTTGACAATACTATCCCCCCGGTCAGAAATTACCGGACGAGCGAAGCCGATAACTAAAAAAGTAATCAGTAACATGCGTGTTAACAAAAGCAGCCAGTCTTTAAGTTGTGATTTACGACGTTGTTCCGATTTAATTTCACGAATAAAACGGAGCGAACTGAAATAAAACGTACGGTATTTTCTGAAACTGAATAGATGAATTATTACCGGCACCGCCAACAGTGCCAGTCCCCAAAGAATAACCGGCTTTAAAAAAATCATTTTTCAGAATTTTGCCTGCAGTTTCACATTAAACCTGCGTCCTGTCAAATAGCTGGGTACCGGAAACTGACGGTTTGAAATATCACGGATCCAGATGTGCGAAATGGTATTTTTTACATTGAGCAGGTTAAAAATCTCAATGCTGACCCATAAATCGGTCAGCTCTTTAAGAAATCTTCGGGTTGATCGCTGATTTTCGCCGATAATATTTTTTGAGAATCCCAAATCTATCCGCCGGTAAGGAGGAATTCGTAAGGCTGTCTTATACTCCTGCGATCCGGGAGGTCCATAAGGTAACCCTGTGCCAAACAACAGGTTCAGATGAGCTTTATAGGTTTTATTACCCGGAAGATAATCCTGGAAAAAAATGGCGGCATTAACTCGTTGATCCGTAGGGCGTGCAATATACCCGACTGTATCCCCCATCAGATCTTCCTGGGTTTTCATGATCGAAAGGCTGGCCCAGCTTTCCACTCCGGGTACAAACTGTCCGTTGATTTTGAGATCCAATCCGGCAGCATATCCACGGGCCATGTTTTTCCCATAGTAACGAATTCTTACATTATCAACTTCATAGGGGATAAGATCCCATAAATATTTGTAATACAGCTCACTGGTGAATTTAAAAGGTCTTGTCCAGGCTTTAAAATAAAAATCTGTACCACCAACCAGATGAATAGACTTCTGGGCTTTTACCAAGGGATTAAGATCTCCCTCAAGGTTTCTGAATTCTTTAAAAACGGGAGGTTGATGATAGGCACCTGCTGAAAAGCGAAGCTGAAGATCTTTTTCCCATTTGGGTTGAAAACTGATGCTGGCTCTCGGACTAATCAGCAGTTCCTTGTTGATATTCATATAAAAGGCTCTTATCCCTCCGGTCAAAACCAGTGTGCCGGATTTCAATTTTTTTTCATACCGGTTAAGCTGGTATAATGATCCCTGTAAATGGGTCAGTCGGGATTCAGCAAAATGAGTGTTTGATAACCATACCAGTGAATCGGAGTAGGGTAGGGAATAACCGGCAGAGTCAAGCATCATCCACTCTTCGGTATGGTCACGGATCAATCCTGACTGGACTCTTCCTCCCCATTGCATGCGGTAATTGGATTTGTTCCAAAATCCTTTGTAATCAAAACTGACAACTCTGGCATTCAGTCGGTTACGTGCATGATCGATGAAGGTTCCAATGCCAATATTTAAAAGACTGTCGGCAAAACTTTCAGAATTAAGTCGGCGATCCAGTTCGTTAAGCAGGTACTGGCCTTGAATATCAAATGTTTCTACTTCATTAGTATAGAAGGAGGAGAGGATCCATTTCATTTGCAGGTTGTCACCCGGATGATAGGTGCCGGTCACTGCTCCAAACCAGGTAGTGAAGGCATCCATCTCTTTGCCGTCAAACCAGATCCTCAATTCCAGGGCCTCATTTACGGTTCCGAAAGAGTTTTCCCACTTCTGAGGTATAAACTCATATTGGTTACGGGCCAGGTTCCCTAAAAATGAGAGTTCCCACTCGGGAGTAAGGTCATAAGTAAGATATATCTGTACATCCGTAAACCTGGGATGATAATCACCGGTAGTGGGTAAAGTATTGAGCAGGTAGCTGTTACTTTTATAGCGTACTCCGGTCAGGTATGAGAACCTTCGGTTTTTCCCGGTTCCTTCAAGATGCACGGAACCTCCCAACAGGCTGCCTGAAACAGAACCGGCAAAAAAGGTGGGTTTTCTATATCTGATGTCCAGCACAGATGACATTTTATCGCCGTACCGGGCACTGAATCCACCGGCAGAAAAAAGCACGGAGGATACCAGGTCAGGATTAATAAAACTGAGTCCTTCTTGTTGACCCGATCTGATCAGGAAAGGGCGATAGATATCTATGTCATTGATATAAACCAGGTTTTCATCGAAATTACCTCCTCTGACAGAGTATTGTGAACTTAATTCATTGTTTGATACCACGCCCGGCAATGATTTAATAACGTCTTCAAGATTACCGTTCACTCCCGGTAACATAGTCGTTATTTTGGGATCAATCCGTACCAGGTTGGTTCCCTGGTTCCTATCAGCACGGATCAACACCTCTTCAAGCTGCCTGGTGTTTTGATGAAGAGTAATATTAATGATCAGTGGACGCCGGGTTGCTGCAGCAGAATCATTCGGGGAAAGTTGAACTTGTCGTCGTGTATAACCTACTCTTGAAAATTGCAATACTACAGATTTTACTGAAGATAGTTTCAGGGTAAATCTGCCGTCAGCACCGGTTACAGTACCGGTTGTCTGATTTAATATTGCTACATTAACCAGACTGAGCGGATTACCATCAGGATCTGAAACAATACCCTGAATGCGGACAGGAGTTTGTGCGTGGAGCAGGGTGAGGCTCCATAGAAAAGAAAAGATTACAAATATCCGCTTCAAAGTGATCATAATCGGGTTAATGAATTTTCAGGTCTCCGTTTTTCAGCGCTTTAAAAAACTGAGCCCATGCGATCGGATTGGTAATATTTACAGGGGGCAGTTGGCCGGCCCAGTATAACCGGTCGTTGTATAGTTTCATAGTATTTTTGAATGCAATACTGGGTGTGGGAGGAGAGTTATAAAGTATTTTTTGTATGTCCATCATCTCCAGGTTTTTATATGCCCGGTCAAGGTCGGTTATGGGTAGTTTGTAACTTAAAACTGCCTGCTTGAAACGTTCGTAATTGCCTTGCCAGGGACGAATAACAAGTTCTTTAAGCTGCAGTGTATCCTGTATCATGATTATTTTAATGGTCGGATATTTTACGCTGAAAGTATCTTTAACAACCATGGAGTAAAGTTTATAACCGATTGCTCTGAATACCAGCGTATCATTTACTTCAGCAGGTAAACTGAAATATCCCTGCAGGTCGGATGCAGTAGCCAGGTTCTTGTTTTTTAATATGATATGGACGTATGGAACCGGTTGCAGACTGTCGGTTAAAGTTCGCCCAAACAGATTAACGATTTTTTGTTTCTCTTTCCCCTGACCCAGGGCTTGCGGAATCACTAATGAGGTTTGTAAAAAACAAATAA
>JAGHDB010000013.1 GCA_021160155.1 Bacteroidales bacterium
ACGGGTAAGCCATCTATCTACGGATGAAGAGGGAAGTTGACCGGATAAGACCAGCAAAAAATTGACTTGATGATAGGGAGTTAACCAAGCGCCGGCTGTAGAGCGATTTTGCACCAACAGAATACCCTGTTGTAATGGCAGTTCTCCTTCGAAAACCGGGAAATACTGAGTAGCCGGCTGGTTTTTCAGGGTGATAGCCCAATCGTCTTTACGAACCAGACCCGTATGCAGGTGCTGATTGAGTAACCAGGTAAGCTTGAAGTCGGATTCATCTGTTACCAGTCCGAACAGGGTCATGGGACGGGGATCGGCAGTATGCAAACGATGGCGCCGTTTATTATTACCCATTTTTTGACAGATTCAGTTCTTTCAGTGTTTCAAGTGCGGCAAATTGTTCAGCTTCCTTTTTTGACAGTCCCGTCCCGCTTCCGAAAAGCGTATCACCGATACTTACATAAGAAATAAAACGGGTGGAATCCTCAGGTTCAAGATCGGTGTAGAAAGTAACCTCTTTACGAAATCGTTGTGCCCATTCTATCAGTTGACTTTTATAATTCGACTCATGTTGCTCCAGTTCTTTCAGGTTGATAAAATTATGAATGATTTTTCGTTGGATCAACCGCCGGGTACGCTCGTATCCACGATCAAGATAGACAGCTCCGATAAAGGCTTCAAGTGAGTCTTCTAATTGGTGCTTGTTATTTTGGGCAGGATCCAGTTTATTGACCAGCAGCACGTCAAGATCCATTTTAACAGCCAGTTGACTAAGATGGGATCCATTTACGATTTTTGATCTCATTTTAGTTAAGAATCCCTCATTCTCGTAAGGATAATGGTGATATAAATAGGCTGCGATTACCGATCCGAGGATGGCATCGCCCAGGTATTCGAGTCGTTCATTATTTAGTGGATGCCCCTTCTGGTCTGTAAGCCCGGCAGATTTATGAATAAATGCCAGTTGATATAATGCGATTTGATCAGGGAAGTATCCCAGAATGCGGATTAGTTTAAACAGAAAAGGTTTGTCCGGGAAAAAGAAAATACGAAAGAGGAATTTGAAGAATCCCTTCACTTATGAATTGAATTTCTTAAATAAGATGCTGCCGTTATGACCGCCAAAGCCAAAAGTGTTGTTAAGAGCCGTGTTAACCATCCGGTCTTTGGCTTTGTTAAAAGTGAAATCGAGTTTGTTGTCAATTCTCGGATCGTCTGTGAAATGGTTAATAGTTGGCGGGATGCGGTTCTCGAGAATTGCCAGGATGCTGACGATACTTTCAACTGCGCCGGCAGCACCCAGTAGATGTCCGTGCATCGATTTCGAAGATGAGATGCTGAGTTTATAGGCGTGATCTCCAAAGACTGTCTTGATGGCCAGGGGTTCGGCAATATCTCCCAGTGGAGTGGAGGTGCCATGTACGTTAATATAGTCAATATCTTCAGGTTGCAAGCCGCTTTCGCGGAGCGCAAACTGCATGACGTTAGCTGCTCCCAAACCTTCAGGATGTGGTGCTGTCAGATGGTAAGCATCCGCTGTAAGTCCGGCACCCACAATTTCACAGTAAATCCTGGCGCCTCTTTTCACTGCATGATCATATGACTCCAGGATTAATGTGCCTGCTCCTTCAGCCATCACAAATCCATCCCTGTCGAGATCAAATGGTCGCGATGCAGTAGCCGGGTCATCATTTCTGACTGAAATAGCATGCATGGCATTAAAACCACCCACACCGGATGGGGTGAGTGATGCTTCAGATCCTCCGGCAACCATCACATCTGCACGTCCCAAACGGATGTGATCGAATGAGTTTATCAGGGCTACCGTGCTGGTAGCGCAGGCAGCCACCACGCCGTAATTCGGTCCTCTGAACCCATATTTCATAGAGATGTGTCCGGAAGCAATGTCTGAGATCATTTTCGGCACAAAAAACGGATTGAAACGAGGGGTGCCATCTCCCTCGACGAAGTGTGAAACCTCATCCTCCATCGTTTTGATGCCTCCGATCCCTGATGACATGATCACGCCGATACGGTTTCCGTCAGGTTGTTCCGTATCCATTCCTGCATCATGTAAAGCTTCGTCAGAACTGATGATCCCGTATTGGGCATAAGGATCCAGTTTTCTAACTTCTTTACGATCAAAATAGTCAAGTGGATCGTAATTTTTTAATTCGCAGGCAAATTGAGTTTTATGCCGGGAAGCATCAAAACGGGTAATTGCTGCAGCTCCACTGACACCGTTAAACAGTGCCTCGCGGAATTCTTTTACATTATTACCAATAGGCGTTAATGCTCCGATTCCTGTAACAACTACCCGCTTAAGTTCCATATTCCTATTCCTTGGTATTCTCTTCTACATACTTGATAGCATCTCCCACTGTGCTGATGGTTTCAGCCTGATCATCCGGAATAGCAAGGTTGAATTCTTTTTCGAATTCCATAATCAATTCAACGGTGTCCAGGGAATCAGCCCCAAGATCGTTGGTAAAACTGGAGTCGGCTGTAACTTCTGACTCATCGACGCCAAGCTTGTCCACGATAATCGCTTTTACTCTGGATTCAATGTCTGACATAGCTTTAATGATTTAATTAATAATAAATTAAGTGGTCAACCTTTAATAATTTTCCGTTGCAAATAAAGCACTTCTGAAGTTGATAATCAAAAAAATTGTACTTTTTTTAATTCCGGATAATAAAATCCGGCTAATATTTTGAACTTTCGTCACGCCGGTTGTACATTTATTGACACTTCTTCCGGTATATCTTAATGATCGATTTTAATGACCAATTTAGCTATTTTTGCTTCCGGATCGGGCACTAATGCAGAACAGATTATTCACTATTTTTCGGATCATAAGAGAGCCACGGTTAAACTGGTGCTCAGTAACAGGCGGGATGCCTATGTGTTGACCCGGGTTAAAAAATCAGGTGTTCCTTCCTGGGTGTTTGATCGTGATGATTTGTACCATTCTGAAAGAGTGCTGAACCGTCTTCAGGAGGAACAGATTGATTTGATTGTTCTGGCAGGATTTTTATGGTTGATTCCTGATACCATTCTGAAGGCCTATCCGAACAGGATTATCAACATACATCCTGCGTTATTACCGGGCTTTGGTGGAAAGGGAATGTTTGGCAGGCATGTGCATGAAGCGGTAATCGCGGCAGGGGAACAACAATCAGGCATTACTATTCATCTGGTCGATAAAGTGTATGATAACGGGAAAATCCTTTTTCAGGCTACTTGTCCTGTGTTTCCGGGGGATACTCCGGATACGCTTGCTGCGCGTATCCATGAGTTGGAACACCAGTACTACCCGGAAGTGATCCGGGATTATCTGGACACGATCGGCAGGGAGTTGTCACTGTACTGATCCAGTTTTTGCCGGTATATGCGTGCAATTGAATCGAACCTGGGTCTTAATGCTTGTTTTACCGGTTTCACAGGTGGTGCTTTTACTTTTAACGGATCAACCGTATGCCCGTTTTTCCAGATTCTGAAATCCAGATGCGGACCGGTAGCATATCCGGTCATGCCCACATAGCCGATTATATCGCCTTGTTTGACATAATCTCCTACATTGTGTGCAGGCCTTTTCACAAGGTGCATATATCCGGAGGTATATACGGAGTTGTGCTTGATTTTGATATAATTACCTGAGGCTTTGTCGTAGCTTACTTTCACAACTTTGCCGTCGCCGATGGCGAAAACAGGAGTGCCTTGCGGGGCTGCATAATCCACCCCGTGATGGGGGCGGCGGATTCTCAGGATCGGATGCATTCTACTGTTTGAATACCGTGAACTGATCCGGTATGATTTCAAGGGGGCTTTTAAGAATGACCTGCGCAGGTTTTCACCTTTTTCATTATAGTAGCTTTCTATGCCATCCTGGGTGAATAGAAATGCATAATGATCACGTCCTCCATGAGTTAAGCGTGTGGCAAATACTTTGCCGATACCGATATAAGTTGAATCCACATAACGGTTTTGATGATAAATTACGAAACGATCACCTCGGTTCAGTCCGAAGAAATCCACCGTCCAGGCATAAATATTCTCCAGTTCAATGGCCAAATGGGTAGAGACTTTCATATCCAGCATAGCGTTCCAGGGTGAGGTGATAATTTCACCGGCTACAACTGCTTCTTTGATTTGTACTTTCTTTTCACCGGTCCGGATTTGCAGGGAATCTCCGAAAGTATAAACCAAATAACTGGTATCGCTGATCTCATATACCATATGTTTCAGTGTGGATACCGAGTCGTGCAGGAAGAAAAAATGGCAATGGTTACCCGCTTTAATACGGGCTACATCAAATATAGGCTTTGACCGGCGGGCCAACTGGTCAATAGTGGCATAAGAGATGCCGCGTTCGAGTAACAGATCCGATAAAAACTGGTTGGGTTTAATCTGTGCGATTTCCTGCCTGAATGAATCTGTCGGGATGCCGAATTCATAATGTATCACTGGTTTTTCCGGTACCGCAGGTGGTGGAGCAGGGGTTGGTAAAGGGCCTGCGGAGATTCTTATTAAGATAACAACCAATAAAATCCCACCCAACAGCAAACCTGCTCCTGTGAGCATCCGCTGCTTTATTTTTTTATCCTGCACCATGCTTCTAAAGTAGCAAATTATACTACTACATTAATGATGCGATTTGGAACAACGATAATCTTTTCAGGAATTTTTCCTTCAAGATATTTTGCCGTGGTTTCATGTTGCAAAATCCTTTGTTCAATCTCTTCTTTTGTGAGATCTAAAGAGAGGTCCACTTTAAAGCGGAGTTTTCCGTTAAAGGAGACGGGATATTCAAAAGTCTGTTCTTCGAGCAGGGCTTCATTCAACTCAGGCCAGTGGGTTTTTGAGATCGACTCAGGATGACCCAGTTTGTTCCATAATTCTTCTGCAATATGAGGGGCAAAGGGTGCCAGCAGGATGAGAAGTGGTTCAAGAATGGATCTTTTATGGCATTTCAGGTCTGTCAGTTCATTGGTACAGATCATAAATGTACTGACAGCCGTATTGAAAGAGAACCGTTCGATATCGTCACTGACCTTTTTAATGGTACGATGTAAAATTTTCAGTTCCCTTTCTGTGGGTGTGTCATCATTTACCTGCCAGTCGTTCTGAGGATGATAAAAGAGTCGCCATAATTTCCGGAGAAATTTATACACCCCTTCTATTCCGTTGGTATCCCATGGTTTTGACTGCTCAACGGGTCCGAGGAACATCTCGTAAATCCGCAGTGTATCTGCGCCATATTGTTCAATGATGTCATCCGGGTTAACCACATTATACATTGATTTTGACATCTTTTCAACGGCCCATCCACAGATATATTTATCCCCTTCAAGAATAAATTCTGCATCTGCAAATTCAGGATTCCATTTTTTAAATCCTTCTATGTTCAGCACATCATTATTTGTCAGGCTAACATCCACATGAATAGGGGTCACTTCGTATTTGTCTTTCAGATTAAAGGATACAAAGGTGTGGGAATTGACGATCCGGTATACAAAATTGGATCTTCCCTGTATCATTCCCTGGTTGATCAGTTTTCGAAAAGGTTCATCGCGGCATACCACACCCATATCAAAGAGAAACTTGTTCCAGAAGCGGGAGTAGATGAGATGTCCCGTAGCGTGTTCGGTGCCTCCTACATAGAGATCCACATCCTGCCAGTATTGATTGGCATTTTTTGAGACCAGTTCCCGGTTGTTTTGCGGGTCCATGTATCTTAAAAAATATGCGGACGATCCGGCAAATCCAGGCATGGTGCTTAGTTCAATGGGATATCCCTCTTCGGTTTTCCAGTTTTCAGCACGGCCCAGCGGGGGGTCACCCTGTTCGGTAGGAAGAAATTTATCTACTTCAGGAAGTTTCAGCGGAAGTTTTTCGGGGTCCATTACATAAGGGGTATTGTCTTTATAATAGACAGGGAAAGGTTCACCCCAGTATCGTTGCCGGCTGAATATGGCATCTCTTAGCCGGTAGTTAACCCGAATCTCGCCGAGTCCCCGATTTGTCACTTCACCGTTAATTTTTTCTATGGCCGCCTGAACGGTCTGACCGTTCAGGAAATCCGAGTGAATCATGATACCTTCTTTCGAATCATAAGATTCTTTCCAATTATCAGTATCACCGGGCTGATCACCCGGTTGAACTACCACCTGGATAATTGGCAGGTTAAAATGACGGGCAAACAGAAAATCCCTGCTATCGTGTGCGGGTACTGCCATAATAGCTCCGGTTCCATAACCGGCCAATACATAATCACTGATCCATACCGGGATCTCCTTCCGGGTAAAAGGGTTCAGTGCATATGCTCCGGTAAAGACGCCGGTAACCCGGCCCACATCAGTCATTCGTTCGCGCTCGGTTCTTTTTTTTGTTTCTTTGATATATTGTGCTACAGCGGATTTTTGTTTTTCGGTAGTGAGTTGGCCGACCAGTTCCGATTCAGGTGCCAGTACCATGAAGGTAGCCCCGAATATCGTATCGGCACGGGTAGTGAAAACTTCAATAACCTTGTTGCTGCCGGATACCGGAAAATGAATGTTAGCACCTTCAGACCGCCCGATCCAGTTACGTTGGATCTCCTTTAATG
>JAGHDB010000025.1 GCA_021160155.1 Bacteroidales bacterium
ATATATAGGAAGCCGCGCACTGCATGACATCGACGGAAGGATCAGCATGGTAGTCAGCCGTTCATTGCGATTCTCAATGGTCCGGGTAGCCATGATGGCCGGAACATTGCATCCGAAACCCATGATCAGAGGGATGAAACTTTTACCGTGCAATCCCAATACATGCATTAACTTATCCATAATGAAAGCCACACGGGCCATATACCCTGAATCCTCCATTAATGAGATAAAAAGAAAAAGAATCATGATGTTCGGAAGAAATACGATCACCCCTCCGACTCCACCTATTATTCCATCTACAAGAAGATCTTTCAGTATACCGGGAGGCATTATTCCGCTTAACCAACCGGACAAGGCGCCTACCCCTGCATCAATCCACGCAACAGGGAATTTTCCCAGGTTAAAGGTCGATTGGAACATGATCCAGAGGAATAATAAAAACAGAGGAAAACCGAACCATTTATGAGTCAGAATCCGGTCAAGCCGCTCAGTCGGGGTCTGCTCTTTCAAAACCGGTTTCGGTCCCTGTCGGAGAGTTTCACGAAGTGCACCGTGGATAAAACCGTATCTCCCGTCTGTAATTAATGATTCGGTATCATCTCCAAACAGGTGTTCCAAACGGTCTGTCTCCTGATCGCATTGTTGCCATAACTCTTTTGTATTTCCCAACTGCTCCAGCTCTTTTCTTGCAGCTACATCTTTTTCTAATAATTTAATAGCAAAGAACCTGCTGGAGAGCCGGTCAGAAAAATCCGGCAATTTCCATATCAGATCCTGTAGGATATGGATAGATTGTTCAATCTCAGTGTGATATGTAATATGGATATGCCGGTAAACACTGTCCCTGCCTTCATACAGATCTGCCACGCGATTGAATAATTCGCGGATTCCCTCTCCTTTGGTGCCAATAGTGGGAACAATCGGAACACCCAGCATGGTGCTTAATGCTTCGTAGTCGAATTTATTCCCCGTTTGTTGCAACTCATCATACATGTTAAGTGCAATGACCATAGGAACATCCATATCTATCAATTGGGTAGTCAGATAAAAATTTCGTTCCAGATTGGATGCATCAATAACATTTATCACGACATCCGGAGTATTGCCGGTCATATGGTGCCGTACAAATAACTCTTCGGGGCTGTAGGTCGAGAGAGAGTAAGTGCCGGGCAGGTCGGTCAGGATAAAGGTGTATCCCCCCTGGTTGAATTCTGCCATTTTGGATCCTACTGTCACTCCGGCATAATTTCCTACATGTTCCCGGGCTTTGCTGGCCAGGTTAAAGATGGAGGTTTTGCCACAGTTCGGGTTGCCTACCAGGGCGACTTCTATTCTCCGGGATTCATCAAATAAACGGTGTCTCCACCTCCAGACACCATGCCCACCGGTTGATCTGTGGCGACCCATACCTCGGGCATGATGGTGCCTGAATGAACCTTCATGTGTTTGCGGGGGAGAAATGAGGGTGTCGGTGTCATGAAATCTTTCATCAAACAGGGGAATTACCTCTATCAATCGTGCTTCGGTTCGCCGTAAAGTGATGTTATAATCCATCAAACGATACTCTACCGGATCTTTCAGGGGGGCATTCCTGACTGCAGTAACCGGTGTCCCGCGGACAAATCCCATATCCATGATTCGCTTCCGAAAAACACCACGGCCTTTTACCTTAACCACAATGCCGTTTTTACCCGTTTGAAGTTCATCAAGCGTCATAAGTGTACAAAACTAATTGAATAATCTTATTTAGAATAATTATAATTAGGCTTTACTATGCGTAATTGTATCTTTGACAAATGAGCATGATGCGGAGATTTTCCATACTCCTTACGGGTTTAATTCTGATTTGTCAGGCGGGATGCCGGGTAAAGAAATCATCCCCTGCGGACGGGTCAAATCATCCCGGCAAATCATTAGAATCGCCTGAATATGCTATTTGTTATGCCAGGGGATTTTCAATTGCTCCTTCGGATTCAGGATGGGTTCTGACTATCACCGGCCAACCGGATCTGGGATTACCGGAATACCGTTACCGGTTGGTTTCTGATCATCTGGCTACAGGGGGTTCTGATGAAATTGTTGTTCCGGTTAAACATATCGCCGCATCCAGTACCACGCATGTGGGTTTCTTACTGGCTCTGCATCAAGATAACCGGCTGGCCGGGGTAACCAATCCCGGACGGATCTATAATGATTCGCTTTTCATACGGTATCGGTCAGGTTCACTTAGTAATCTTGGCCGCGATATGGCTTATGAACTCGAACCGCTGATTGAAGTGAATCCGGACCTGATTGTACAGACAGGATTTGAAGGTCAAATGACCGGAAGAATCTCAAAAAACGGGATGCCGGCTCCTGTGTTGAATATCCTGGAATGGAGAGAGTCACATCCCCTGGGACGGGCTGAGTGGATTAAAGTTTTCGGTTTGGTTACCGGGCAGCTTACCGCGGCTGATTCATTATTCAGGATTATTGAGAACCGCTATAATCAATTGGTTCATACTGTTCTGAACGTTAATAATAAGCCTCTGGTCATGACGGGTAATAATTTCAAAGGGACCTGGTATATGCCCGGAGGAGAAAATTTTATGGCCAGGTTATTCAGGGATGGCGGAATGACCTATCCTTTTGCTGATACACCGAACAGAGGGAGTCTGGCACTTAGTTTTGAAACGGTCTTAGACCGGTTTAGTAGTGCAAAGGTATGGATCGGAGTCAATGCGGTATCCCGTACCGTACTGTTGAAAGAAGATGAGCGATACCGCTCTTTTTCTTCTCTGAGGACGGGAAGAATTTTCAGCATTAATGGCAAGGTAAATCAAAGGGGGGCCAATGATTTCTGGGAGAGTGGAGTAGTGCGCCCCGATATCATTCTGCAGGATATAATCAATATGGCTCATCCCGGGTTGCTCCAGGACCATGAATTGTGTTATTTTAAGGTTTTGAAAAAATAACCATGATATCGAAAAGTCCTGCGTTCCGAATCACCCTGTTGCTGATCATTCTTCTGGGATTAATCGGGGCCGACCTGCTGCTGGGAAGTGTCAGGATACCGCTGCGCGATGTCTTTAAAATCCTGACGGGTGGAGAGTCCAAAGCATCCTGGACCTATATTCTGTTGAATGTCAGATTACCTAAAACATTAACCGCATTGTTGGTCGGAGCAGGATTGTCACTGGCCGGATTAATGATGCAGACTCTGTTTCGTAATCCGCTTGCAGGACCTTTTGTGCTGGGAATCAGTTCAGGTGCTTCTTTGGGAGTTGCTCTTTTGGTGATGGCTTCCGTATGGACGGGAGGAACTGCACTGACCGTGCTGTCAGGAGCGGGTCAGTGGAGTTTGGTTCTGGCTTCTGTTTTGGGATCTACGCTGGTCATGCTGCTGGTAATACTGGTCTCATTAAGAGTGGCCGACTCGGTTTCGGTATTGATCATCGGAATTATGTTCGGTAGCGTAACCGGTGCTGCAGTCAGCGTACTTCAATATTTTAGTGATCCGGATGCAGTACACAGTTTTTTAGTCTGGACTTTCGGCAGTATTTCGGGAGTTACCTGGACACAGTTCAGAATCCTCGCTCCACTGGTTACAGTGTGTATTCTCGCAGCATTTTTATTACAGAAACCGTTAAATGCACTGCTTCTGGGTGAGCACCAGGCTAGAGCAATCGGTGTTTCGGTAAAAAGAAACCGCCTGACGGTCATTCTGGTAACCGGTGTGATGGCCGGTGTCATTACCGCCTTTACCGGTCCGATTGCCTTTATCGGTGTGGCCGTACCCCATTTAGCCAGAGCACTTACCGGTACCTCAGACCACCGGCTGGTTTCACCCGTGACTGCATTATCAGGAAGCATTTTGCTTCTTGTATGTGATATGATTGCTCAGTTACCTCTTTCAAACCAGGTATTACCTATCAACTCGGTAACTGCTATTTTTGGAGCGCCGGTAGTTATCTGGATGATTGTCAAAAACCGCCGTGGCCAACAAATATTTCAATAATTCATGATAAGCCATGAAAATATAATATTATCGGCTGAAAATCTGACCATCGGGTATCGCCGGAAAGGAGAACCTGACCTGGTGCTTTTTTCATCACAAAGCTTATCGAGCCATCCGGATGAATTGGTAGCTTTGCTGGGGCCAAACGGTTCGGGTAAATCTACTTTGCTGAGAACACTTGCCGGATTACAGGCGCCATTAAGCGGCGTAGTGAGTATTGCCGGTAATCCCATCCGGAGTAGTCAGATACGGCAATCCGCCAGGCTGCTCAGTATTGTATTGACCGAGCGGGTTGAAGTGCGTAATTTCACAGTATTTCAACTGGTCTCCCTGGGACGGTATCCTTATAATAACTGGTTGGGACGGATCACCCGTGATGACCGCCTGAAGATTGCAAATGCCCTTGAACAGGTTGGCCTTTCTGATTACGCCGGTCATTACCTTCATGAACTGAGCGATGGAGAATATCAACGGGCTATGATTGCCAAAGCACTCTGCCAGGATACGAGATTGATCTTCATGGATGAACCCACTGCCCATCTTGACCTGCCTAATAAAGTGGCCATTATGAGACTGCTAAGGCGATTAACCAAAGAGACAGGGAAAAGTATCCTGTTTTCTTCACATGAACTCGACCTGACCCTGCAGACAGCCGACACCCTATGGCTGATCAGAAGAGGTCAACCCGTTAGAATGGGAATTCCTGAAGATTTAATTCTTGAGGGAGCTTTCGAATCTACGTTTAATACGGCAGAGGTTGATTTTGACCGATCTACGGGGAGTTTTAGAATGCAATATAAAGACGGGTATCCTGTGTATTATGAGGATAATAAGCAGAATGGGTTTTGGATACAACATGCGTTACGCAGAGTAGGTTTCTCTCCGGTAACCGATTCCGGGCTGCCTGTCCGGGTGCGTCCCGGTGAGGAGCCTGATACCTGGATCCTGTCTGTTAACAAGAAAATATCCAGTTTTAACCGGCTGGCTCCTCTTATAAAAACATTACTGGATTTACTGCATTCCGATCCGGCACTCTTTAAAAAAGCGTAAATTGCAACGGCATTAATCTTTTCAATAATGAAGAAAAAATGGAAAGATCTGGGATATGTAGATGAACCGGTCCCGGAGAAAATTGATCTGGTTAAGGAGATACGGAAATTGCGTGAAGAAAAAAATGCGGTGATCCTGGCACATTTTTATCAAAAGCCTGAGGTTCAAGACATTGCCGACTTTATTGGAGACAGCCTGGATCTTTCAAGAAAAGCAGCCGATACCGGTGCCGATGTGGTCTTGTTTGCAGGTGTCCATTTTATGGCTGAAACTGCCAAAATCCTATCACCCGGGAAAAAGGTGCTGATTCCTGATCTGAATGCCGGATGTTCACTGGCTGATTCTTGTCCCCCGGATAAATTTGAAATGTTTAAAAAAACACATCCCGCTCATAAGGTAGTGACTTATGTGAATACCAGTGCGGCTATCAAGGCCCTGTCGGATGTTTGCTGTACTTCTACCAATGCATTGCAGATTATAGAACATTTCCCAAAGGATCAACCCCTGATCTTTGCACCCGACCGGAACCTGGGGCAGTACCTTAATAGTTTAACGGGCCGGAATATGCTGCTCTGGGATGGCGCATGCCTGGTACACGAAGAATTTTCATTGGAAAGGATACTTGAACTTAAAGAAGAACATCCGGCTGCAAAAATTATCAGTCATCCCGAATGTCAGCAACCGTTGCGCCTGGTATCCGATTTTATCGGTTCTACTTCTGCTCTGCTGAAATTTACACAGCAAGATTCGGCCACATCATTTATTGTAGCAACTGAATCCGGTATCCTGCATCAAATGCAACAGGCCAGTCCCCAAAAAACTTTTATTCCGGCACCACCCAATGATTCAACCTGTGCCTGTAATGATTGTGAGTTCATGAAAATGCATGATCTTAAAAAAATCTACCTCACATTAAAGTATGATTGGCCCGAAGTTACTGTTAAAGAGAATATCCGTACACGGGCCGAAGAACCGGTAAGGAGAATGCTGGACTGGTCTCAAACGCCGCAGTAAACCCTCCGGTTATTTGATCACTTTACATATTTGTGGCTGGCTGTTTATTATTTAAAATGATGATAAAACAGCATATGTGA
>JAGHDB010000335.1 GCA_021160155.1 Bacteroidales bacterium
AAAGAAGCTGCTAAAATTTTAATTCATCATCTGATGCTTTTCTCTGATGAGAAAATTACACTGAACGCTGAAGATAAACTGGATGGTGATGAATTTGACGAAGAGATCCTGCACATGCGGCAGTTGCTAAAAACAAAACTGACCGATCTGGATCTTTCTGTCAGGGCGTTAAACTGTCTTAAGGCAGCAGACGTTGAATCGCTGGGAGATTTAGTGTCCTATAATAAAAATGACCTGCTGAAATTCCGCAATTTTGGTAAAAAATCCCTTACAGAACTGGAAGATCTGCTGAAGGGGATGAGTCTGAATTTCGGAATGGATGTGGCTAAGTATAAATTAGACAAGGAATAAGGGAAATGAGACACAGGAAGAAATTTAATCATCTCGGACGAAAGAGTAACCATCGAAAAGCCATGTTGAGCAATATGGCTAATTCCCTCATCATCCATAAAAGAATAACCACTACAGTGGCTAAAGCCAAAGCATTGCGTGTTTTTATAGAACCATTGATAACTAAAGCCAAAGAAGATACGACTCATTCACGCCGTGTGGTTTTTAGTTATTTGCAAAACAAGGAAGCCGTAACTGAATTATTCCGGGATGTAGCACAAAAAATCGGAGACCGCCCCGGGGGATATACCCGGATCCTTAAAACCGGTACCCGCCTGGGTGATAATGCAGATATGTGCTTCATTGAACTGGTGGATTATAACGAAAATATGCTTCCGTCAACTGAGGCAGGCAAGACGAAAACCACCAGACGATCCAGACGTTCAGGTAAGAAAACCAGCGTAGAGAAGACTGCTCATGAGCAGTCTCCACAAACTGACGAGTCAACCGAACCTGTTGAAGCGACTGAGAAATCCGCCGATGAGTCGACCGAATCTGTTGAAGCGGCTGAGAAACCTGCCGATGAGTCAACCGAATCTGTTGATGAACCGGACAAAAAGAATAAGGAATAAATAATCTACCCTGATTTATTACATTTTAACCCGGGTTTTTTCTAAACCCGGGTTTTGTTATTTTAGTAGAGTCAGTTAAATGAAAATGAGAAAGTCAGGATTGTCGGGATTTGTAAAGGAGCTGGAACAGGCGGGTGAGTTACTCCGGATTACCCGGCCGGTTTCAACTAAGTTGGAGATGACGGAGATAGCTGACCGTATCTCAAAGCTGCCTCACGGGGGGAAAGCACTTCTTTTTGAACAAACAGGTACTCCCTACCCGTTGCTCATGAACAGCTTGGGATCAATGAAGCGGATGATACTGGTTTTCTATGGCCGTTCACCTGATGAGCTGACAGATATAATCACAGGATTATTCCGCGAATTAATCCGTCAACCTGAAAATCTCTCCGGAAAATTATCCCTCTTACCAAAGCTAAACCGGATTACTTCGTGGTTACCCAAACAAACGAATCGAAAAGGAAGTTGCCAGGAGGTGGTTCATTCAATACCGGATCTGTACAAACTTCCTATACTTACTTGCTGGCCGGGAGATGGCGGACCATTTATTACCTTACCCCTGGTGCATACCAGTGATCCCGAGACCGGAACACGTAATGTGGGTATGTACAGAATGCAGGTTTTTAGTAAGAATGAGACCGGAATGCACTGGCAGGTACATAAAACGGGGGCAAGGCATTACCGCTCTTATCAAAAAACAGATCGCCGGATGCCCGTTGTGGTGACTCTGGGGGGTGACCCGGTGTATACTTATTGTGCTGCTGCCCCTCTGCCGGATGGAGTGGATGAATACCTGCTGGCAGGTTTTATCAGGCAGAAACCGGTTGAACTGGTAAAATGCCTGACACAAGATCTTTGGGTACCGGCCGATTCAGACTTTGTGATTGAAGGTTATGTGGATCCCGGTGAGCTATTGCGCACCGAAGGTCCTTTTGGAGATCATACGGGTTTTTATTCTCTTGAAGATTCCTATCCTGTTTTTCACGTGACGGCCATTACGCACCGGAAAGATGCGGTTTACCCTGCTACTGTTGTGGGTATTCCTCCGCAGGAAGATGCCTGGATGGCCTGGGCAACAGAAAAATTGTTTGCCTCTGCCATTCGCTTAACTATGATCCCCGACTTGTGCAATCTGCATCTGCCGGTCAGTGGAATAGCCCACAATTTGGCTTTGATAACAGTCGGATCAGATTATCCCGGGCAAGCACGTAAAGTAATGCACGCCGTATGGGGAGGAGGTCAGCTGATGTTCACCAAATATTTGGTTGCCTTCAGAAATAACATCGACCTTCATAATTATTTCAGTTTGGCTAAAGAACTGTCTGATCGTGTGGATCCTGCCCGCCATATTGAAAGAGGTTTTGGCCCTTTAGATGTGCTGGATCACGCAGCCCGTACCATGGCGCTGGGAGGTAAAATCGGGATTGATGCTACCGGTGAACTCTTGCCCGATTCTATTAGAAATATAACAGATATCGATCTTTCAGATGCCATGGCCTTGCGAAACCAGAATCCTGAAATAACCGGTATCAATCTGGATCTGACCGGAAAGGGGATATCCCTGGGATTGGTCTCCGTTGTAAAGCAAAGGAAAAACCTTTGCAGGGATTTGGCCGGTGAGATCAGGTTGAGCGAAGAGTTGGGCCGGATCAGATTCTGGTTGTTTTTTGATGACGGAGTAGATCTGACCGATCCGGCACTCTTTACCTGGATATTGGGGAGCCATACCGATCCTGAATTTGATGTTTGGATCTACACACGGGCTGCAAACAAATCCGGAATTCTGTTTGTTGATGCCACCCGTAAAAACAAAGAATTAGACGGTTTTGAACGGCCCTGGCCCAATCCTGTGGTAATGAGCCCTGAAACCATACAAAAAATAGATACCATGTGGCCTGATCTGAACCTGGGAAAACCGGTTTCTTCTCCTTCACTGAAATACCGGGTTTTATCTATCGGCACCTCAGTTGTCGCTACTCCATAACCCATTTCTTGGGTCATTGGTATTTGGCGATTATCTCCCCTTTCTTTTCCTGAATTCATTCAATCCCCTGTCCAAAAACTCAATAAAAGATTCAACATCAAGATTGTAGGCTTTGGGATCGGTCAGCATTTCCCCCTTGGTGTCTAATAGAACATAATAGGGTTGAGAGTTGGTGCCAAACCGTGTAATTTGAAAATCCTGGTATTTTTTGCCTAAGGTATTTTTAACTTTTCCGTCATAAGTTGAAGTAACCCAATCAGACTTATTCAGCTTAATCATTTTATCATCCACATAAAGAGCGATGATCACATAATTCTCACGGAGTCGCTTCAGTACTCTTGAATCAGACCATACATTAGCCTCCATTTCACGACAGTTTACACATCCGTGTCCGGTAAAATCGATAAAGACCGGTTTGTCTAATTTGCGGGCGCAGGCCATCCCCTGGTCATAGTCAAAATATCCTTTTAATCCCCATGGAAGCTCAAGTTGATCAGAATATTTCGGCTTGTCACAGATGGTTTCCGGTTCTTGTGCCATACTACCCTGGCCGGCATTTTCACGGACGATACGATGGATATCAAAATCAAGGGTTGTCATCGGCGGAAGATAGCCGCTGAGGGCTTTTAACGGGGCACCAAACATACCCGGAATCATATAAACCACAAAAGAGAAGGTGATGATGACCAAAAACAGTCGCATAACTCCTACGTGTTTGACTTCGCTGTCATGTTTGAACCGGATTTTACCCAACAGATAAAATCCCATAAGGGTAAAAATAACGATCCAAAGTGCCAGGTAAATTTCCCGGTCAAGAATATGCCAATGATAGGTTTGATCTGCAATACTGAGAAACTTCAGTCCCAGAGCCAGTTCAATAAAACCCAGAACCACTTTAACCGAATTGAGCCACCCTCCGGATTTGGGAAGTTGGTTCAGCCAGGACGGGAAGATGGCAAACAGGGTAAATGGGATGGCAAATGCCAGAGAAAATCCCAGCATCCCGATAATGGGCTCTTCCAGTGCTCCACCGGCTGATTCAACCAGAATGGTACCCACAATGGGCCCGGTGCATGAAAAAGAGACCAGCACTAATGTAAACGCCATAAAGAACGGTCCTCCAAAACCACCTTTATCCACTTGTTTGTCTGACCGGGTAATCATCCAGTTAGGCAGATTAATTTCATACATACCAAAGAACCAGGCGGCGAAAAGGATAAAGATGATAAAGAATAAGACGTTAGGTATCCAGTGAGTACTGAGAAAATTAGCGACCCCCGGTCCAAAAAGAACGGCTACCAGGGTTCCGATTATCGTATAGATCAGGATGATGGAAATCCCGAAAAACAGGGCTTCAAAAAGGGATTTTTTTTTCGACTTTTCACCATGCATGAAAAATGAGACCGTCATGGGGATCATGGGAAACACGCATGGAGTCAGCAATGCCAGAAGTCCGGCTAAAAAAGCGATAAAAAAAAGAGACCTTAAAGATCTCGAATTTAAATCAACAGATGCCCGGAGATCGGTTCTTCGGGACCGGTTGACTTTATCTTTTTTTGGAGAGGCAGGTGGGGAGGTATTGACTTCCGTTTTTGTGGTGGCTTTCCCCTCCGGTTTAATGGTGACAGCTATATCTGAATTCACCAGGGTGCATTGAGAGTCGTCACAAGCCTGGCCTTCGATGGTTCCTTTGAGTGTAAATGCCCCTTCTTTAACAATTTTAATCCGTTGAATAAATTTAGCTTCGAGCGAATGAAAACGGATTTTCATTTCAAATAATTCATCAAAAGTTTCCTCCGGTACCGGATCTTCTTTGAGGCTGTCAACCATTACAAAGTGGTCAGATGGTTCGAGAGTCAGAACAGTGGGAAGCGGGCCGCCTTCAGGTGTGGAAATACTGTAAAGGTGCCAACCCAAATCAATTTGTGCTTCGATGATCAGGTCATACAAACCAGTGTCCACTTTTTTTGCTGAGTAGCTCCAATGTACCGGTTGTACGATTTGAGCTAACAGAGATCCCCAGGTCAGGAGAATCAATGCTGTGATAAAGGTTAATCGTTTCATACAATAAATCAAAGAATTATTTTTTCACCTTTTTGATCAAAAAAATGATAATCAATTAAT
>JAGHDB010000383.1 GCA_021160155.1 Bacteroidales bacterium
GAATTGGGATCCACTACCCATTTAATCCTTTCAATTCCTTCTTTAATGTCTTTGATTGAACCACAGAAAGAGATCCTTAAAAAGCCATCCATCCCAAACTCCACACCCGGCATGGTCAGTACCCTGACTTTATCCAGAATAAATTGTGATAATTTGGTTGAATCTTTCTCGTAAGCCCTGAAATCCACAAAAGTGTAAAAGGTACCGTCAGGCGGGATCAGATGAATACCATCGAAGGCATTCAATTGATTGATCATGAATTTCCGGTTATTCTCAAGCGTAGTGCGAAGACTTTCGGTACCGGACTGAACACCATTTATCGCCCCGATGGCAGCCTTTTGTAATAAAATAGACGGCCCCGACGTTTGATGTCCCTGAATGTTAGCCATCACCTTGATCAGCGATTTATTACCGATCGCCCATCCGATCCTGAATCCCGTCATGGCATATGCTTTTGATACACCATTGATGATAATCAATTTTGAATTTTCACTAAAATCACTTGCATAATCGTACGGATTGGGTGTATGAACTCCATTATAAACAAGCAGATGGTAAATGTCATCCATGATCAGATAAATTCCTCTCTTTTCACAGAATTGAACAATGTCACTGATAAATGATTCAGGATAAACAGCACCGGAAGGATTGTTCGGATTATTGATGATAATGGCTTTGGTGTAGGAAGTCACATTTTGTTCAATATCCTGCAAACGCGGAGTAAAAGTACCATCCTCAGGTACCACCGGAACGGGAATTGCACCGCATAATTTGACCATCTCGGTATAAGATACCCAGTAAGGAGATGGGAAAATGACTTCATCCTGTGGATCCAGAATGGCCTGAAGAGCCACCATAAGGGATTGTTTGGCGCCACTTGAAACAACCACATTCTCAGGTTCAACCTGACGATGGTAATGTTCCCGCGTATAACGAATTACCGCTTTTTTCATCTCAATACTTCCATCTGCCGGAGCATAACGCACCTCCCCCGTATTCAGGTGAGAAGAAAGTGCGGTAAGTGCATCAATCGGAGCTTTACTCTTGGGTTCGCCGCCACCGAGATGAATAACCGGCTCTCCTTTTGCTTTAAGGATAGCAAAAGTTTCATTTAATTTTAATGTGGCAGATTCAGCAATGGACCTGCCAATAATGCTTAAACTCATAGTTCGATAAGGGTTTAAAACGATCTTCTAAATTGAATAAATTGCAGCTGCTAAAGTAAATATTATCAACCAATCCATGATAATTAATTGTATTAATATTACTCCGTGAAAAGAACTCTACGATCTGTTTGATGATCATTATCCTTGCACGGAGACAGCCAACACGCCTCTCCAATCCCAGACTGGTTGAGTTATTGAATAGCCTGAAATAATCGTACTTCGATTACCGGATTATTTGAATCCTCTTAGCTAAAATCTGTTGACCGGTAACCAGCCGGCAAATGTATTCTCCCGACATGCGGTTCGTGCCATTTGTTGATCCGTCCCACGAAAACCGGTTCATCCCCCGTGCAAAGAAACCGTCATGCAGCACTTTTACCACCTGTCCGGTCATATTATAAACCAGGAGCTGTCCGGTTTGTTCGATTGTCAGATTAAATTCAATATGAATCTGATCTGCGGCCGGATTAGGATAAATATTCAGTTTAGTTTCAGACCGGGTGATAATCCCGGTTCCTGAAGCAGCCTTTAAATGGATTCTCCATTGTGAGCGTCCGAATGTAGCTGCCAGCAGGGTACGGGTCGGTCTGTGGAGGTTCAGATCCAATACCGGTACTGCCGGCATTCCGTTACCAAGCACATCCCAGGTGACTCCCGCATCATAAGTTACGTACACACCATCATCCGTAGCCACATAAAAAGTACCCTGATTATCAGGATCAATGATAATATTATTGATCGGCAGATCCGGCAAATTACCTGAAATATCCTCCCATGTAGCTCCCAAATCCGTTGTCCGGAACAGATGAGGTTCGAAATCATGATACCGGATACCTGAAAAAGCCACGTATCCGGTCTGCTCATCAAACGGATCGGCAGCCACACAGGTAACCCACCTGACCGGTAGCGGATCAGAAACTTTTGTCCAGTTCAGGGCAACTCCTCCGTTGGTGGTAATCCATACATTTCCATCATCGGTACCGGCATAAATAATATGATCATTCAGCGGTGAGACAGCCAGTGCAGTAATGGTGCCATAATTCCATGCCTGGGCACCATTGGTCAGGTCATTACTGATACGTGTCCATCCGGCAGCCCGGTTGGTAGATTTCCATACCTTTTGTGAACCGATGTAAAGAGTGGATGGAGTATTTGGATCCAACACATAAGGCGTTTTCCAGTTCCACCGGTTTGTACCGGTAATACCTGACTTACCACCCCTGAAACTGTTGCCACCGTCAGTTGACCGGCCAAAACCGCCACGCTGGCTCGATGCATACATAAACCGGTCATCTGTAGGATCGACACGCACCACAAAGCCATCTCCTCCATAAATACTGCTCCAATCATGCGTATCTCCTGTCATGGTTCGAACCGTTCCGTTATCCTGTGTCCCACCCATTTTTTGTTCAGGGTGCTGAAAATTAACTTCACATGTATAAAACTGTGTTACAGGCAATTTGGTAATAAATTGATTCGATGACGTACCATTAACAGAAATATAAACCCCGCCGTCATTTCCAATAACCACAAAATCAGGATTCATCGGGTGCGCATAGAGAGCGTGTTGATCCACGTGAAGACCGTTTACCCTTTGCCAGGTAGCTCCCCCGTCGGTAGTCTTGTGCATATTGAAATCACATGACCAAACAATATCCGGATTGGTAGGATGAATCTGTATCTTACTGAACCACCAGTAATAGGTAGTACCACCGAGATCGGCCCCTAATGCGGTCCATGAATCACCTCCATCCGTGGTTTTATAAATATCTTTCCACGTACCATCGATATTGGCATAACAGGCATATAAAATATTGGGATCCGACTGTGAGATATCGATACCGATACGCCCCAAGTCAGTGGATGGCAAGCCATTTGTCAGTTCGGTCCAGGTATCACCTCCATCTGTTGAGCGGTAAATTCCGGATGAGGGTCCGCCATAGGTCCGGCGATCCACAAATCTGACCCGTTCCCACATAGCGGCATAGATGGTATCGGGATGGGTGGGATGAATACAGAGATCAATGGCCCCGGTTGAATCAGAAATGAACAGCACATTCTCCCAGGAGAGCCCCCCATCGGTAGTCCGGTATACTCCTCGTTCGGGATTCTTGGCAAACAGGTTACCCATAGCAGCCACAAAAACCCGGTCGGCATTGGTCGGATCAACCTCTACACGACCAATTCCACCGGCATTCTCAAGCCCCACATGAACCCAGTTAGTACCGCCATCTACAGATTTAAAAACACCATACCCGTCATAGGTAATCGATCCCTGACCCGTATTGGGCTCACCCGTACCCAGGTAAAGAATGTTTTTATCGGTTTTTGCAATACCCATATCGCCGATAGACTGGGTATACTCATTTTCAAAAATCTGCTCCCATGACTTTCCCTGATCATGTGATTTATATACCCCTCCGGATGCTGCACAAACATAAATAGTACTTAAATCCTCAGGATGCATCTCCACATCGGTTATTCGGCCACCCACATTGAACGGACCAACCAGTTCCCAGTCTTCCTGGCCGCTTTTAAAACTTTGAGCCTCTTTTCGAATGTGAATAGATAATCTCCGGGCCCGGTCATAAGCCTCGGGATTAATAGTTTTATACGGGAACATCCGCTGCATCATCATCCAATCGTTTGGACGGAGCTGATTCCATTTGGTAAGGGGTTCGTTATCGTTGTAAACAAATCCGGTGATTGAGGCCAAACCAACAACTAACAATACCATAAATAAAGAAGCTGCAAAACGTTTCATAAGTATTTGGTTTAGTATGTGTTATGTTTTCTTGTTTCAAAATTACGAATTTATCGGTAATAAGGAAATGCTATATGACACCAAGATTCCCGGGAGATCTGAATCAATAGCATATGATGGTTTCACAGCAGATTAAAAAGCAGGTTGGTATTTCAGGCTTAAAAGATTATTTTGTAGGCTTTATTAAAAAATCTTATCCTGAATAAAATTAATCACGATGACTAAGAATCAACCTTCCAAGCAAACACGCAGGGATTTTATACGAAAAACCGCTGTGGGTACGACTGGTATCGCCA
>JAGHDB010000245.1 GCA_021160155.1 Bacteroidales bacterium
CCACAATTGAGGATTGTGTGGAGGAGGTATTGCCAAAGAGCCCGGTCCCGCCGTCCATGATCTGGTGATTGCGGTTCCATACCGTTGAGCCGTCTGTATAAAACAGCAGGTTACCCAGAGAATCACAGATAGAAGCTACCCCTTCACGGGTATTGATTTTTCCATCGGTCAACGGCCGGGGATAATACTGATTAAAATCCAGTCCGGCATACTGTCCGAAATACCAGACCGCTCCCTCTTTTTGAGCCTGAGCCGGTGGCATAACAGTAAGACAGAGGCCGAGCAACCATCCGATATGTAAAATCCGGTTTTTCATTGAATACCTGCAAATTTGGTAAAAAACTGGTATATTTTCGCCCCATTAATTGAATGTATATGAGAAGAGTTTGGGCTGCAGGCCTGTTACTGATGGTTGTCACCGTACTTAACGGTCAGGCAGTCAAGGATTTTAAGCCTTATCCGGTACCGGAATCCTACCGTTTAAAATCCGGAGAAACCCTGCCGGCAAAGTGGGATAATACCCGGTTCGGCTGGTTTCCCGAGGTGTTCAACCAGGCAGGATGGAGTTGTAACCAGGCCAGCAGTATCGGTTATGTGCTGACGTATGAGTTAAACCGGATCCGCGGAACCAATGCCGATGATCCTTCGCGGTTATACACGCCCGGATTTGTGTACAGTTTTTTAAACGGTGGTAATTACGGAGTCGGGGTCAGTTATTTCGATAGCTGGGAAATTGTGAAAGCTGCCGGGTGCCCCAATTACATTGATTATTCCTACTACTCCATGCCCGGAGTATGGATGTCGGGGTACGACCGCTACTACCGGGCCATGCAGAACAGGATCTCCGGGAATTATTCGATTCCGGTCGGCACTCCGGAGGGACTGGATATTCTTAAGCATTTTTTATTTGACCGTTTTGATCCCGGATCCGGAAGCGGGGGGATTGCCAGTTTTCAGATTGCCTCGGGAGGGATTCAGACCTCCGGTTGGTATGATCCTGATACCGGCGAGAACTGGCCGGTGATCACTACTTTTGGTTCGGTAGTGGGTCATGCCATGACTTTTGTGGGATGGAATGATTCGGTCAGGGTTGATCTGAATGGGGATGGAAGATATACCAATGATGTGGATATCAACGGGGATGGGGAGGTCAACATGAGCGACTGGGAGACCGGGGCTTTAAAAGTGGTCAACAGCTGGGGCAAAGGATGGGGGCATGGAGGAATGGTGTATATGCTGTATAACTGTCTGACCCGTGACGGTTATGAAGGAGGAATATGGAACAAATCGGTTCATGTGATCGAACCGGTAAAAGCGTATGAACCCCAGTTAACCCTGCGGATAGTAATGGAGCACCGGTCGAAAGAGAAATTCAGGGTACTGGCCGGTATTGCGGAGAATCTGCAGGCAACCACTCCGGAGCAGTTGATGAGTTTCCCGCTTTTTAATTACCAGGGAGGAGATCTGCCGTTGGAAGATTTGGAAAATGAAGCCGACAGCGCCCGGTTTGAATACGGACTGGATATAACGCCGTTGCTCTCGAAGATCAAACCGGGAGAAACAACGAAATTTTTTCTGATCATTGAAGAGCGTGATCCGATGAACCAGGCAGACGGAGTAGTCAGGGAGTTTGCATTGAATGATTATACCGGCGGTGAAATGGTTACCACGCTTTCAGACGACCGGGATGTACCGGTGGTTAATGACGGGTGGACGGTATTGAGTTTGGAGAAAAAGGTGGATTTCAATAAGTTACAACTGGTCCCCCCGGATATGGTGTCTGTAGATGATCAATCGGGTTTCTCGGTACGGTTAGAAGCTGAAGGAGGTACTCCGCCTTATACTTTTGAGTTGGTTAAAGATTACCGGGAGACCAGTTTTGTCAGTGTGTATCAGCCGGTTCCCGGGGATACGCTGCTTAAGAACGGGGTTCCCGAACAGTTTGCGCGCGTGGATCTGCCCTTTTTATTTCCGTTTTACGGGAAATCGTATGATGCTATTTTCATTGATCGCAACGGGGCTATTCATTTTGATAATGCGTATTATCAATATCCTTATGTGGTAAACTGGGATTTGGTTTTCAAGGTGCGCAAGAGTATTGTGCCTTTTGGAATGGAATTAAGCATGACTGCCCCGGATGATAAGGTTTGTTGCCTGACTACCGATTCGGTGGTGACGGTGAGTTGGAATGTTTCTTACCATGATCATGACCAGACAAATTACGACATCCGGTTTGCGGCCGGTTTGTATCCCGACGGGGTGATCGAATTCAAATACGGCAATCAGGAACGTCCGCCGCAGAAAGAGATAAAATGGACTACCGGCATTTCAAACGGTGATGGTAAATTGTATAAATATTCGATGGTCAATAACCGGGGGATGGTGGTTGAAAATTACGGCGTTCGTTTTTCGCCATTGGAATACCCCGGTGATTTAAGTTTGAGTTCAGACGGATTATTACAGGGGTTTGCCAACCGGCAGGATTACATCTGGAATATTCTGGTACAGGTTCGTGATGCTCATTTTCAGACCACTACCGGCGCCATACCGGTTTCCACGGTAAACTGGGATACCGCCAGGATCCTGCATCAGAACTATCCCAATCCTTTTAACCGTACCACGGTGATCTTTTTCAGGATCCCGGGTCAGCAGCGGGTCAGGCTGGAGGTGTTTGATACCCGTGGCCGGTGTATCCGGACGCTCACGGATCAGACACTTCTGGCCGGGAATTACAATTTTTTATGGAATGCCCGTGACCAGGAGAATCGTGAAGTTCAGCCCGGCATCTATTTTTACCGGTTAATTGCCGGGGATAAAAGGATGACCGGTAAGATGGTATTGATACGGTGAGCTAACTTCGTTTCCGGATCCGGTTGGCGCGGATATGGGCCGCGAACTGGTACATGGCCGGAACCACCAACAGGGTAAGTGGTGCTGTATGTAAAATCGGCTACTGCAGAAATGGGAATTTGATTGAGCTGTCTGGTGGCCGGATTCATAAAGCTGATTTTCTGGTTCATCAGGCTGCTGAGATTTTCACGGTATTTTTTAGCCAGGCGGATTTGAATAGGGAACTCATCCTCGCCCACTTTAAAATCCGAGATCTCTTTACCAAACAAGGCAGTACGGATGGTAGAGGCAATCACCAGGGTGGATAAACCGTAACGCTGGGCTTTATCACGATTGATTTCAACGAGCAATTCCGGTTTACCCAGTTCGATATCCGTTTTAAGTTTTTCAATTCCCCGGATACCTGAAGATTCAATTTTAGTGATGGCAAGCAGCGAGGATAAGGATGAGGATGATGAGGGTGAGTAGTTTTTTCATTGTTTTTTTATATGGCCGGTTTGAGCCGGATAACTAACCGGCTTTACCGGCTTTAAATTTTACTATAAGCTTTATCAAGGGCGATCTTTTTGTTGAGCATGTCGAGTATGGAGCCGAGATAGGTTCCCTGGGCTTCAAGCAGCGTGTTATACGACTGGTGCAGGTCGGTGCTGGAGGCAATACCTGTTTTGTAACGGATCTGATCTTTCTGGTAGATTTTCATGGCCAGGTCGTAGTTGTCTTTTTTATTATGGTACGTCTGCACGGCTACCTGAAAATTGTTTCTTGCGGTGAGTGCTGCCATTGACAGGCTTTCACTGATCTGGCGTTTGGTGTTCATGGTTTTTTCAAGCTGCAGGCTGGCTTCGCGGACTTTTTGCATGCGCTGACCGCTGCTGAAAACCGGAATGCTGACCTGAACGCCAAAGAGGGAAGTAGGGAACCATTTTTGATTGAAATCGAAAAAGTTAAAAGAATTCCGCTGGGCGTTTTCGGTTTGTGAGAGAAAAGCACTGGCCGTCGGCAGATAAGCGCTTTTTGCCATTTTTACCTGTAGTTCGGAGATGTTTTGTTGTACATCCATCATCCTCATGGAGATATGTTTTGACGGATCGAACCGGTATTTCAATGCACTGCCCGGATCCACGGAGAGCAGGAGAAAATCGAGATTATCCGTCAGCGTAATTTGATCCTCCACCGAAAGCCCCATGTTGAATTTCAACAGGTATTCGGCGCTCACAATCTGATTTTCGGCCGTCAACAGGTTGGTTTTTAAATTAGAGAGTAACAGTTGCAATTTATCTACATCGGTCTCTTCAATGAATCCCTGTTGGTACATGGCGCGGGTATTCTTCAGTAGTGCTTCCATCGTGGCAATGGTTTTCTTCATCAGGTCGAGATTACGTTGGGCAACCAGCACCAGGTAGTACGCGTTGGCAATAGCCTGGCGTACATCCTGTTTGGCCTGTTCAAGTTGTAATTCGCTGAGATTCTTCGCCTCTTTTGCCACTTTCAGTCCCACAAAATAGGCTCCGCTATAAAGCAACTGACTAACCTGGGCCTGGACGGATGCATTGTTTTTAGTGCCGAAATGGACCTCCATATAGGTACCCGGTTCACCACCGAAAAATTCAGCCGGAATAAGTTGGGTAGCCAGGTTGATAAAATTGTTGTAACCGATACTGGCATTCATTTGCGGCAATCCGGATGCCAGGTTCTCTTTGATCTGCCGTGCGGCAATGGCAATATCAATCACCGCATTGCGGGTTTGGTAGTTATGAAGCACCGCGTAATCCTGAGCCTCTTTCAGAGAAAACTCATGAGTCTGCGGATACGCCGTAAAAGCTAATCCCAAAATCAGGATGATAGTCAGACAAATAGTTTTTGTAATTTTCATTTGAAATAATTTTTTATCTGTTTATTAAGTTCCTGAACCCCTTTTTCATTTGAAATCCCGTGCATGTGATAGATAAAAATTTCACGGATCAAATTCCTGGGATCAATATCTGAAGTCATATAGGGATCAGTGTTAAAATGGTATTTCATCCGGGTCAGGTAGATTTTGGAAATTATATCCACATTCATATCCTTCCTGTAAATTCCCTGACGGATCCCTTTACGCAGGTTTTTCAGAATGGCATCATGCATTCGCCGGCGTTGCTTTGTAAGGAGACGCCGGTGAATTTCAGGGTAATATTTTTGCAGGTCATGCATCATGGCCGGGTTTTGATTACTGATCATGTGATTCATGTGTTGATTTACCCTGAAGAGCTCTTCAATGGCGTTTAGGTTTTCTGACACAATTTCATTTAACCGGTGGTTATGTTCGTCAGCAACCAGCATCACCACCTGTTCAACCAAATCGGTTTTGTCCCGTACGGATTGATAGAGTGTTTTCTTGGAGATACCCAACTCATGAGCCACATCATCCATGGTAATACTTTTGATTCCGAACCGGTTATAGAGTTCGTAAATCTGCATTAAAAACTTCTTGTGCTTTTCGTCCATCGGTTATTAAATTACCCAATCGGGGCCAAAAGTAAACTATTTGACAATAGGAAACAAAAAAAGTTTATAAAGTTTTTTGTTGCAGGATTGCAGGGTTGCAGGGTTGTAGGGTTTGGTGGAGGTTATTTACGGAACAGGTCCTTCTCCGGTTCGGGGGGTTGAAGGTTGATTTTCCAGATCAGGTCGGCGACGGGGAGGATAAAAAAGCGGCGGGTGGAGGGATAGTTGCCGTATCCGAGTTTATAACCCACGAGGGCGGCGAAATGAACGCTTTTATTCCAGATAAAATAGCCGCGGTGTTCAACGGCCCAGTTTTTGATATTCCAGCCGGATGAGATAAAGTCGAGATCCACCATGAAGTTATAATTCCGGCAGATATTACCGTCGAGTTTAAGACCGGCAAACCAGAGCATTCGTTTGTTGAAGGTAGAGCTGTGCATGAAGAGGGCGGGATGGTTGAAAAATGGCAGGCTGTCTTTGCGGGTTTTCAGGGTGAATTCAAATCCCAGGGATCCGGTGATCATCATTTCACGGCCGATACGCCGGCTGGCCAGTCCTTCGTTACGAAAGGTAAAGAGGTAAGGAATTTTCAGGGTATCGGGGAGGAGGGATTGAAATTTGCTTTCCTGCAGGGTTCTGACCAGCAGGGTAGGCATCACATAGGTATGTTGGGTAGCGATCAACCACCGGTCGGAGACCCACCGTTTTTTCAGGGTGAAATTGGGAGCGGTAGCCAGGGTCAGCAGGGGTTGTGTGGAGAGTTCCAGCGTAGGGGTGAGTCCGATTTGCAACGGCTGCAGAATTCCGAATTCCTGTTGACCGGCCGGAACGGTACGTGCGGTACCGGTGGTCCACAGGGTACGCTGTCCGAATGTTACCAGGCTCACCGACAGCAACAGCAGGGTAAAAATTCTTTTTTTATTCATGGGATATATGAATCAATTGCTCTGCCAGTTTCAGATCGTCTTCGTGCGTTATTTTTAAATTGGATGGTTGTCCCTCAATCAGATGAACGGTATATCCGGTTGCTTCCCAGACGGAGGCATCATCCGTGAATTCAGGTTTTTCATCCTGCCGGTAGGCTATTTTGAGCAGGCTGGATTGGAATACCTGCGGGGTTTGGATGAGCCGGATTTGTTTGCGGTTAAGGATATGTGATCCTTTTTCATCCTCCCATCTGACGGAATCGCGTGGACGGATAAAAGGAACGGCGCAACCTTTTTCCGAAGCTGCTGTAAAGAGCCGTTCGATGGTACCGGTTTGAATCAGCGGTCGCACTGCATCGTGGATACCCACCAGACCGTTGCGGGTCATTGCGTCGAGGCCTTTTTTGACCGATTGAAAACGGGTAAGGCCGCCGGTTGTCAGGTGATGGGGAATAGCAAACCGGTGCGTGGCACAGAGCTCCAGCCATTGTGTTTTGAATCCTTCGGGCAGCACCACCACAATTTCAGCCGACGGATCCCAGGTATGAAAAGCACGGATCGAATGCATCAGCACAGGCTGATGATCCAGTTCACGAAACTGTTTCGGGAGCCCCCGGCCCATCCGTACGCCGGCCCCCCCGGCCACAATGATCACGGATGATACCATTTCTGTTTATCGTATGATTTTTGCCAGTTTAGCGGCCAGCTCTTTTCCCCGGAGATTTTTTCCGATGATAATTCCTTTTTTGTCAACCAGGATGTTTGCCGGGATCGCACGAATGCCGTACTGTTTGGCCACGGCATTATCCCAGAATTTCAAATCGGATACATGGTGCCATGTCATTTTATCTTCTTTAATGGCCTGCAGCCATTTCTCTTTGTCCTTGTCGAGAGACACGCTTAATATGGTAAATCCTTTTCTTTTGTATGTATTATAGGCTTTTACCACGGCAGGATTTTCGGTACGACAGGGGCCGCACCAGCTGGCCCAGAAATCAACCAACACATATTTCCCGCGGAAATCAGACAGGCTGACCGGATTACCATCCGGGTCGTTTTGGGTAAAATCCATAGCCGGCTGGCCTACGGCGGTCAGTTTTTTCAGTTCGAGTGTTTCGTGTAACCGGGTGACATATTTATAATCATGAAGTTTGGGGTCGAATTGATTCATTAAATTCTCCAATTCAACCGGATCGTCAAATTTATAAGCACTCCGGTCGATCAGATAGGGAGCAACCGGTGAGGTGATATGGGCTTTGATGAATTTCAGATTTTCCGCATCCATGGCTTCATACACCTTATCCAGTTTGTTGCGGAGTTCTTCAATTCTGGCTTCGTCCTTGGCGTTCCGGGCTTTGGTATATTCCTGAAAGAGAGGGCGGTTACGAACCGATTGTTCTTTTCGCAATTCGTTATATTTCTGGTAAATTCCGGTAGCTCCCTTTGCGGTGATCTTAGCCAGGTGTAATGAAGAGGCATTGCCGGTGACCTCTATCGGTACGTTATCCATAAAGACACCCACCACTCCGCGTGCATCTCCGATTTTGAGGTAATAGAGATCCGGCTGGGTGATTTTCCCGGTCATTTCAAAAGAGCCGTCTTTCCGGATACCGGTTTCAAATTTGGTTACTAACTGACGTCCCTCCCGGGCTTGCAGCAGGGCTTTTCCACCGTTTACACCTTCAAACTTTCCGGTGAGGGTAAACATTTGGGCCATGGTCATTCCTGAAAGCAGAAACAGACCGGCCAAAAGGGTTGTGATGCGTTGTTTCATGTTGGATGTTAGATATTGGATGTTAGATGTTGGATGTTAGATGTTGGATGTTAGATGTTAGATATTAGATGTTAGATATTGGATGTTAGATGTTAGATATTAGATGTTGGAGGATTTGTTATTTAATTATCATTAGTGCGTAAATATAAGTAAATTCCTTTTTACTCCCCGGCGTTCCAGTCCCACGTCTCTTCAATTTCCCAGTTGGCTTTCAGGGTCAGTTCTTTTGCATAGAAGAGTACTTTCTCGGGTTGCAGGTGTTTGAGATAACGGCCGGTATCCCATTTTCCGTTGCCATTTGTGTCGAGGATCAGTTTGATATGGTATTTTCCGGGATCCAATAAGCGAAATTCCGCAGTGCCGGGACCTTCCAAAAATTGGCGGCGGATCATCTTTTTATTATTCTTCAGGAGTTCCACGATTCCGTGTCCGGATAACGAGGGAAGATGGATCAGGATGGATCCGTAATCCGCTTCGCCTTTGACGGTGAAACGGGTTTTCAGCGTGTCGTGTGTTTCATTCCGGATGGATCTGAATGCGCCGGGAAGGATTTCGAGGCGGTAAGCAGAATCCGGGAGCAGTGCCGGGGTGAGGATGTGAAAACGCGGCCGGGTGCCTTGAGAGGGTGGTAAGATAAGGGGGATGGGGGTAGAATCGTTGCCGGGGTACAGAAGGATTTTGGTCGTGTCGGTATATGGGGTGGGGACAGAGGTGGTGACGGTCAGCGGTTGGCCCATTTCGTGTTGGTGTGAATTGGATACGGAGGTAGTGAGGGTTATGGGGTAGGTTTTCTTTTCGGATTTTTTCGATTTTGCCGGTGTAGCCGGACTTGCAGATACGGCCAGTTTGAGTGTGTCTGTCACCGGGATCATCTGTTCGAGTGAATCATATCCGGGATAGGTTACCAGAACGGGCAGGGTATCCGGCCGGGCAAACAGGGTATCCATGATCCAGACATTGATCGTATCGGGATCGGCATACCAGTCGTACATCACAGGCATTTTAGAAGAGGGCAGCTGTGTGGTATCCAGCCGGCGGAGGGTAACAGAGTCGGCCGGCTCATTAAAGATCAGCCGGATATGATCTTTCCGTAACCGTTCGGATGAAGCCAGGTACTGATGAGGATGATGCTCGGTAAACAGACGCAGGCGGATATTTTGCGGCGTCCGGAGGTAGCGGATGGAGGCTTTGGCAGAATCGGTAGCCGGTTTCAGCGTATCGATCAGTACTCCGGGATGCATCAGTGAATCCAGAAAAGCGACCGGTTCGGCGGGCTGGTCGAATAAAAAGTTGCTGTTGGCATCTTTCAGGGCAAAGATCTTGTAATCTCCTTCGGCAATGTTGCGTATGGTGAATTTCCCCTCTTTGTCGGTTTTGGCCAGGTAAACCGGCAATTCGATCATCGGCAGGCTGTCTTCATTCCGGGCATACAGCATGACAGCCACTCCCGCACCGGGTGTGGTATCAGAGGCATTGACCACCCGTCCGGAGACTTCCAGACTGTCAATTTCATTGCCGGTTGAAAAGACAAACTGAAAATTATCCAGCGGGTTGTTTTCATTCAGATCCACCAGCGCATCCCCGAAATTAAGCGCATAGGTACGATCGGGTTGCAGTGAATCCAGAATTTTAATATACAGTGTTTTACCTTTGATTTTCAATTCGGGCCGCTCTTTCATGGGGGGCGAAACCACCAGTTTTTCACGGGCGTTTTTCAACACGAAATATTCGTCGAACGTAATTTTAAAGGAGTTGGTGGTAATACCGGTTGAATAATTAGGCGGTTCGCTTATCACCACTTTCGGAGGCGTTTCGTCTTTCGGACCGCCAACCAGCGCACCTTGCTGTGCACAGGAGGAAAAACCAAGAACCAACATCCAACATCCAACATCCAACATCCAATATCTAACATCCAACATCCAACATCTAATATCTAACATCCAATATCTAATATCTAATATCTAACATCCAACATCTAATATCTAACATCCAACATCCAACATCCAATATCTAAAACCCGTTTCATTGCCCTAAAGTTAATACAAATGACTTTCTCTCTGGTTTTCTACCGGAAATGCTTTATTTTGCAGGTTCAAAACAGGTTATATC
>JAGHDB010000104.1 GCA_021160155.1 Bacteroidales bacterium
CTATAATACATTAAGTCTTTTATTATGAAGAGATTATTCTGGCTGTCCATCCGGATCGCAGGTATGCTTTGCTTGCCCGTTTTAATACAAGCACAGGAGATACGTTCGGTGGAGTTGAACCATGCAGAAAAAATATCCGTACGTGGCTTTATTTCCGATACAGGAACCATGTTTCCTCTGAAAACACCTTTATTCTCTTTCAGGCTTAATGATAAGTTAGTGTATTCAACAGATTTTCAAATGATCCGGTCAAATGACACCCTCACCGCTCATCTGCAAAATCGATTAACACTTACTTACCATCCGGTACCCGGGTTTTCACCGGGATGGAAAAGTGTGGTAACCCTTTCGAACCAATCAAATGATACACTTGAGATTACCAATGTGGTTCCTTTTGGTCAATACCCCGACCGGGTGTACCTCACCGGTTTGGGCCGGCATTATCTTTCACGTACGCATTTATTCCGGCCCGGTCTTGAACCGGTGAATGTGATCATGCCGGATAATGCCTGGGAATCAGGGTTTTGTGAACTAGCGGGTAAAGATATTCAGGTTGCGGCACTGGCCCGCAGGACCGCTGCAAACAGGGCCGGAGTCAGACGGTTTGAAACTCTGCTGTTTCCGGGAGGATCAGTAACCTATACCTTTTATGCCGATCGTTATGAAGGAGTCTGGCAGGAGGGCCTCCGGATGATTTTTCAACAGCGTATGCTGTATGACCTGTCCGGTTTTAATGATTCATTGTATCAAAGAAACGACCTGAAGTGGATCAGGCATAGCTACGCCAGCCACCTGCTGTATGCCTGGGATCATCAGTTTTACGAGAGCCGTGAGTTGAAAAACCGGCTTGAAGAATTTATTCGACGCGGAAAGAGATGGTATGGCGGGGATGATTTTATCGGGATATGGCCTACGTGGCCTTCATTGGGACTGGATCAGCGTAACCAATGGGATCTCTTCCGGGATTTACCGGGAGGATTGGATGCACTGCGCGAAATTGCCAAAATGTGTCGCTCATACGGGACCCGTTTTTTTATCTGCTACAATCCATGGGATGAGGATACCCGCGCCGAAAACCAATACTCCGGAATGGCAGATCTGATCAAACAGATCGGAGCTGACGGAGTAGTGCTGGATACCCGGGGAAGTTCATCTGTTGAATTGCAGCGGACAGCCGACAGTGTCAGAAAAGGCGTGGTGATGTACAGTGAGGGAATGGCCGTACCACATGATATGCAGGGTATTGTGGCCGGTCGTGTGCATAATGCACTCTACTATCCACCTATGTTAAATCTCAATAAGTTGATTAAACCTGACTTTGCCATTTTCAGAGTGGCAGAACTGGCATACGAACCCATACGACGAGAGTATGCTACCTCATTATTTAACGGATACGGTACCGAGTTGAATATTTTTAAACCGGGTCGCCCGGATTGGATAGAACGGGATTACAGGTTCTTCGGACAAACCTTGCGGATTCTTAGGGAAAATACCGACAATTTTACCGGGAAAGATTTTACGCCGCTGATTTCTACGCTGCATGACCGGATATATGTAAATGAATGGCCCGGCGAGCATAAAACGGTTTTTACTATTTTTAGTTTGATTCCGGAGGGTTTTGACGGACCGTTATTTGAGTATGCCACACCGGATGACATGCACTGGGTGGATGTCTGGAATCATCATGAGTTGCAACCCGATACAACCGGAGGTCACAGCCTGATACCGGTTACCACAGACGCATTTAATCATTCGCAACTGGGTACCAATAATGAAGGAGCAGTAGGTGCCGTGATCCTGTTTCCAAAATGGTTGAACGTGGATATACATATCGACCGGCTTACCGTATCATCTGTTCGTGGCGACCGGATCCTGATCTGGGCAGGAGATCCGGATTATGAGAAAAAACCTTTGGAGATTCCTGTTGAAGAAAAGAGTCTCAAACTGGGTGATTATTTCGGCCGTTATGAAGGTGATTTCATCATCCAGCTGTTTGAGAAAAATGAAATACTGGATGAACGGATAGTTTCAATTAAACCGGGTACCCCTCGTTTGATCAGCAGGTTTGTGCCTACTCCCCGGGTTGCGAAAGCTCCGAAGGGAATGGTGGAAATTCCGGCGGGGACCTTTACCTGGAAAACAACCCACGGGGATGAATTCATCGGTTATCCCGCCAGTCCGTATTACGGATTGATACAAATGACAGGATTCTATATGGACCGTTACCCGGTTACCAACCGGGAATATTACCGTTTTATCCGTGCTGCCGGGTACACTCCGTCTGATACGGTTAACTTTTTAAAACACTGGATACATGGTAAACCGCCACGAAAACTACTCAATTACCCGGTAGTATATGTTTCTTATGAGGACGCACAGGCATACGCACAATGGGCTGAAAAACGCCTTCCGTCAGAGTTGGAGTGGCAGTATGCAGCCCAGACTCCGGATCTCAGGCCCTGGCCATGGGGTGAAGAAAAGGGAGTGAGCAGAGAGGTTGAACGGATAACCAATACCTTGACAGTTAAGAGGATAAAAGGTATTGACAGTACATTATGCAACCTTGGAAACGGAATGTTAGATCCGGTGGGAAGTCACCCCAAAGGAGTCAATCCCTATGGGCTTGAAGACCTGGTAGGCTCTGTCTGGCAACTGACCAATGATGAATATGATGATGGCAGTTACAACTTTATAATGCTCAAAGGAGGAAGTTATTTTAACCCCTCTTCAAGCTGGTGGTATGTACAGGGCGGCCCACGGGAACTCTATTACAGGCAAATGCTGCTGCGGGTTTCCAGAGGATTCGAAAGAAATGCGACAGTCGGATTTCGTTGTGTAAAAGATAAATTGTAAGGGCTTAATCTTTGTAATTCAATCGCCCTGATTTTTCATTTATCTCAACCAATTTTAATTCATTGAGTTTTTTGAATAATTCTTCAGCTCCCAGATCATCTTCAGCGGTTTCTCTTTTGATCAGATCAAGCAAATTGATTTTCAATTTTGGCCGCTTGATTTTTGATACACTGAAAAGTTTGCGAGCCACCTTTTCAACATTATAATCCAATGTGCCCAATGCTGTAATCTTGGCATCCACCTCTTCGGGAGTGATTTCTTTCTCAACTCTGGGTTTACGGGTTTTTTTGACTTTAGCGCCTTTTTGGGTTTTTGTTTTTTTGACAGCAGCTTTTTCACTTTCGCTTTTTGGCGGTCTGCCTCGTCTTTTCTTTTCAGGCTTTACTTCACCGGCTGCTTCAGTAGTTGTTTTTTTCGGACGTCCTTTTTTACCGGCTTTAGCTTTTTTTGGCCGACCTCTCTTTTTGCCGGTCCCGGTTTTCTTGGTTGCCACACCCTCAGGTTTGACCAGATCCACCGAAATACCCTGGTCTCTCAGAAAGATAACCAGTTTATCATACCGTGAGGTTTTAGATACGATCAGAAAGTCGATCTCCTCTTCAGGATCCATTAACTGCCCGATGGTTAATACCATATGATTTGCAATAGACACCGCATCCATCCGGGCCGTGTCAATCCATATCAGATTATTGCCGTAATAGGGCAACTTTCTGATCAATTCTTTTGGAATTCTTGCATTGGAAGTATCTGCATAAACATAAACCAGATAATAATCATCCTGCGTAAGAACCCGTTCTTTAATCAGTTTAAAGTCTTTTGTTTCGGTAAAATAAACAGTAGTAGCCATAAATAAATTAATTTTGCTACTAAAGTATATATTTAATTATTAATTAGCTCCTAAAAGGATTGATTTTTTATTATTTTCTTGCTTTTTTTATAATAAACGAAGTAATCAGGCTAATTACCGCTAATAATAATATTATTCCGGCCACAATAAATGCCCAGGTATTGACCACCCGGCTTTCAGCCTGCATGACAAGGTCTTTAAAAAAGAAATCATAATAACCGACATCCCACTTTATATCAGAACCCTCCATTTGGGTACTGTTGGTATCAAGCATCTGCCCCGGAAGGCGGATAATAAAATGGTAATTATCATCACTGACATCCTGAAAAAAATCCATTTTATGATTAAATATTTTAAATGATGAGGCTGAATCATCTGCCAGTGCAGCCAATTCCGGATGTTTCATAAATTCAGACAGGGTTTTTAACAGGTCTTTAGCCCTGTCTCCATCGGAATTATCCTTCAGGTATTGAAAAATCTCACTTTTCTTCTGTTGTAATTCTCCGGCAGTTATTCCTGTGGATGGTAATCCGGGTGCCGCCAGCAGGATGGTGAAGAACTCTTCATAAATGGATTTTTCAAGGAAAGTTTCGAATCGCTTTTCAGTTTGGTCATAAGCCTCTTTTACGTAAGCCGAATCTTTTTTTCGTGCCTCATCATCCTCGGCAATTAACCTGATCTCAACCGGTGTCAGGTAATCTTTCCAGTCAATCAGTTGAAACGGATTGCTGGCCGGTAGTGTCTCCTGGTATTTAAAATAGGTATAAAACCATCTGAACTGTTTTTTTAAAACGACATGAGACCGGATCTGTATTTTTGCAGAGTCTTGTGGATCAGACCATTTGTTAAGTAATTTGGGATTTTTAAAGTGTCTGGTGGCTACAAATTTCATTTTCTTGTCATCTACCGGGATCCAGGTAGTATCCCAGTCTGAATTCAACAAAGAAAAAACAGAATTCCCGATAATTTCATATGAGTCTCCTTTAAAGACCACTGTTTTATCCAGGCTACCGTCGGGGTTAACCTCCGTAGTGAAATAGAGATCAAGGCAACCGGGTAGCAGCAGTAATCCGGCTGTCAGTATCGACATGGTTATCCATCCTGATTTACGCATAATAGTATTTATTTTAAATGAATCTTAGCAATAATTTCACGATTATTAAAAGGCCAGGGCAATTCTGTTTTATTCAGTTTAATCCTGGGTGCATTCGAACGGAACTGGTTTGGTGTATGCCAGCCGGTTTTACCGGCCAACCGGGATATTTTACGGCCGGATTGTACCTGTTCCATGGTAAAAAGAATGATCAACAGCATAGCGGCTACTCCGGAGATAGTACGAACCAGGGTTAGTATCCGGTGACGGCTGTCTGCCTGTTTCAGAGTCAGGTCAGGTATTAGGAATAATGACCGGCTTAATTCTGACCGGGTCATCTCCTGAGTAATCCTGTTTTGAATTAATAACCACTCCTCACGGGATTTACGACAGGTGGCACATTGTCGGATATGATCCTCCAGCAGAGTCATTTCCCGGGAGGTTAACTCCTCTTCTGATAAATACAACAATGGTTCCACGGTGTGGCAATTGTTGCTGTTTTTATTTCTTAATCTCATAACCGATCCGGTTTAAGTGTTCTTTTAATTTTTTTCTGGCGAGATACAGGTTCGTTTTTATACTTCCTTCAGATAATCCTGTATTTTCCATTACTTCGGATACCGAAAGAGATTCAAGATCTCTCATGGCAAATACTTTTTGCTGAATGCGCGGCAGCGTAAGTATCCATTTTCGTATGTGATCCAGCAATTCAAGATGCTCCAACGGATTTGCCGTTTCATTCACAGAGGTGGAAGTTTCATAACGGGGAATCATCGGTGTCTGCCTCGACTGTTTTCGCAAATGATCAATGGATTGATTTCTGACTACCGCAAAGAGCCAGGATTTAATTGAAGTGCCATGATTCAACCGACGGCATGATTTCCAGGTTTTCAGATAGACCTCCTGCAGTACGTCTTGCACCTCCTCGGTGTTACCCAGGTATTTCATGGCGATTCTGGAAGTATAATCACTGGTAAGCCGGATCAGTTCCCTGAAAGCATCCTGATCTCCAGTTCCGCTTCGGGTGACAAGCTGCCGGAGTATTTCATCCATATTTTATAATTGTATCACTATTCATTATAC
>JAGHDB010000075.1 GCA_021160155.1 Bacteroidales bacterium
GAACCCGCCTACCCGCTGCTTAATGATTCAAAGATATAACGGGCTGTCTGCCGTGATGAAATATGTGTCCCCACCCGGCTTTTCACTATCCGGTATCCTTCTTTGATCTGTTGTTTTGTATCTTCATTATGAAGAATATCTGCAAGGGTTTTGCGAAGACGTTTTGCATTGAACTCTTTTTGTATTAGTTCTGTAACCACTTTTTTATCAGCAATTAGATTTACCAGTGAGATATATTTCACCCTGATCAACCAACGGGCAATCCAATAAGAGAGGGGATACGTACGGTAACAAACAACCTGTGGCACCTGATGCCAGGCTACTTCGAGAGTAGCTGTACCTGATGTAACCAGTGCAGCCCGGGCCACACTAAGAAGTTCCTGGGTTACACCCCGTTTCACCGGTATTCGGGTATTGTGCAGAATCCGTTGGTAATAATCATCCGGGAAGCGTTGATGACCTGCCACAACAAACTGATACTCCGGATAGAATGGTTGCATCTGAGCCATAATCGGCAGCGCAGCCCTGATCTCCTGATCACGGCTGCCGGGTAAAAGAGCTATCATCGGACGGTTTTCCAGTTCGAGATCTTTGAGGATTTTATTCCGATCAGTATGCAACCAGGGTGTAATCTCCTCAACCACCGGGTTACCCGTATATACTGCATTTACTTTAAAAGAGTGTAGAAAATCCGGCTCAAATGGCAAGATGCACAATACTTTTTCACAATATTTTTTTAGGAGTTTTGACCGGTTTTTTCTCCACGCCCAAACTTTGGGAGAAATATAAAAGAAACATTTAAATCCATGATAATAAGCCCATTTAGCCATTCTCAGGTTAAAACCGGCATAATCAATCAGGATGAAGGCATCCGGTTGAAAAGAGCGGAGGGTTTTTCTTGCAAGCCTGAAATTATCACGAATTTGCCGGAGATGTGAAAGTAGTTGGGTAAACCCCATAAAAGCCAGCTGTTCTAAAGAGACCACAGGTGCTTTTCGTAAAGTTTTCTGCATCCACTCTCCACCAAAAAAAACGAATTCTGCATGAGGATCTTTTTCGCGAAGCGCCGTAACCAACCGTGCTCCGTGTTGGTCTCCCGATGGATCACCGGCAATCAGAAAATAGCGCATGATATAGTTTTACAGATCACTCAAAGTCGTTTATTACCATCAACGGAATCCTCTCAGATGAAACGAATCACTGCCACTGTTATTGCAAATAACAGAGTAGCAAGCAGTACGCCACGGGCCCCGTTGAGCCAGTTCTTCCGGATAAATCCAAAAAAGAGCAACAGGTTCGGCAAAACCGACAGAGAGATGATATGAGTTAAAATCCCCAAATTGAAATAAACCTTTAAAAACTCCCATAAAGAAAGATCGGCGTACCGGTACAGATAATAGATCAACATAGCCAAAGCCGGCACTACAATACCAACTGCCAATCCAAACCAGAAACGATTCATCCACTTTGACATAACAACCTAATATCTAATATCTAACATCTAACATCTGACATCCTACAACCCATATCTCTTCATCTCCTCCAAAGTTACCCGGTCGGTCAGATCAATCTTTACCGGAACGATGGCCCCATAATGGTGTTCGAGCGCCCATTCATCCGTATCATCTTCTTCGGGCTCCTCATTACTGAAAGCACCGGTCAGCCAATAGTAGGTTCTTCCATGTGGATCGATTCTCTGGTCGAACTCTTCTTTCCATACGCCAATGGTTTGACGGCAAACCTTCATCCCTTTAAAATCTTCAGGTGCACCTTTGGGAAAATTAACATTCAGACAGGTTCCGTCAGGTAATCCCTGTTTCAGAAGATACCGGATCACAGACGGAATATTCTGAACAGCCGTATGCAGGTCAGTCTCCGGATCATGATCATCCACTGAGAAAGCAGCGGCCGTAATCCCGTTAAAACAGGCTTCAATAACCGCAGCCACAGTACCGGAATAAAAAAGGCTGACCGAAGCATTTGATCCATGATTAATCCCGGCCAGCACCAGATCAGGTTTCCGGTCAAGTATCCGGTTCAGTGCAAGCTTCACGCAATCTGCCGGCGTACCGGTACAGGCATAAGCAGGAACCTCACCATCTACCGACACTGTTTTGTACCGGATAGGATGATTGAGTGTTACGGCATGCGACATACCGGATTGTCCTGAAACCGGAGCAACTACTACTACTTCACCAAATGATTGAGCTACGCGCGTTAATTCGCGAATACCCCTGGCTTTATAACCATCATCATTACAGATAAGAATGAGCGGACTTTTTTTCATTTGTTTCATTAAGTTCTCAAAAATAGGAAACTCCCACAGACTGACCACCATTTCATGTAATGAAAACAAATGTATCTTTGTTCCATAAGGAAATAAGCATGAAAAATAATGTGACCACAAACGGTCGTTTTGGCACCGCTCCGGTCTTTTTCACAGCCATCTCCACGATTCTGGGTGCCATTCTATTTTTAAGATTCGGTTTCGCCGTAGGTACCCTCGGATTATTTGGAGTAGCCCTGATCATTATTCTGGGACATCTGGTTACATTACCTACTGCATTTGCCCTCTCAGAGCTGGCTACCAACAAACGGGTGGAAGGTGGTGGCGAGTATTTCATTATCTCAAGATCATTCGGACTGAACATCGGGGGTACAATCGGATTAGCCCTGTATCTTTCACAAGCCATCAGCGTTGCTTTTTACGTAATAGCTTTCACCGAAGCATTTGAAGGTGTTTTCAACTGGTTGAAAGAAACATATGGCTTAGATCTTCCCAGACAGGCCATCAGTATACCGGCTATGATTTTACTGTCCGTTCTCATCCTGCGAAAAGGTGCCAATATGGGAGTAAAAGCGCTGTACCTCGTAGTGGCTATTCTGGCAGCAAGTTTAGTACTGTTCTTTATGGGGAAACCTACTGCGGCAGCACCACAGCACTTCACACTGGCACAGGCGGAATTTCGGAATATGAAAGATTTCTTTTTCGTGTTTGCCATTATTTTTCCGGCATTTACCGGCATGACAGCAGGGGTGGGTTTGTCGGGCGATCTGAAACGACCTTCAAGATCCATTCCGATCGGTACGATTTCAGCTACTATTGTAGGCATGGTCATTTATTTCTTTGTAATCTGGAAACTGGCTAACTCTGCATCCGCAAGCGAATTAACTGAACATCAGCTAATTATGAGCAAGATCGCTCTTGCCGGATCCATTATGATTCCGGTAGGCCTGGCGGCTTCAACCATCTCCTCTGCGCTCGGATCGGTTATGGTTGCCCCAAGAACCCTGCAGGCGCTGGCGGCTGATCAAACCTTCCCGTCAAAAAGACTGAACCGTATATTAAGCAAGGGCAAAGGCCGTGATAATGAACCGGTAAATGCATCATGGATCACCGTGCTTATAGCTCTGGTTTTTGTGGCACTGGGCAATGTCAATGTAGTCGCAGAGATCATCTCCATGTTTTTTATGGTTACATACGGATCTTTATGCCTGATCTCTTTTCTGAACCATTTCGGATCCTCTCCCTCCTATCGTCCCTCATTCCGCTCAAGATGGCTTTTTTCCCTGACCGGATTTCTGGTTGCCATATGGGTGATGTTTAAAATTAATGCATTGTACGCCATCCTGGCGATCTTCTCAATGACGCTTATTTACCTGTTTATAAACGCATACCATAAAAACCGGCAGGGTATGAGCAGTATTTTCAGTAATGCATTATATCAGTTAAGCCGTAATCTGCAGGTTTATCTTCAAAAAAAACGTAAAAAGCAGGCCCAGGTTGAATGGCGCCCCAGTGCGCTTTGCATCAGCTCAGATTCTTTCGAAAGAGATCAGGCATTCAGGATTCTGAACTGGATCTCCTATAAATACGGATTTGGTACCTTTATTCACCGGATCGAAGGTTACTATTCTTATGAAACGCAAGCAATTGCGCGACTGGATCTGGAGCAGTTACGAGAGCGTTTTGACACGCAGAAGAACCATGTCTATATCGATACCCTGATTTCCCCTTCATACACCTCTGCCATTGCCCAGGTCATCCAAACACCGGGCATATCGGGCATGGAAAATAACCTGATCCTGCTTGAATATGCCAAAGGTGATCAGAAAGGCCTGGCCAGGATAACAGATAACCTTGCGCTGATCAGTGCAGGAAATTTTGATATTGGTATTATCGCCAGTGCAGAACGGGATTTTAAACGCAAAGGCGGTATTCATGTATGGATCAAAAAAGGGGATCTGGCCAATGCCAATCTGATGATCCTGCTGAGTTTTATCATGCTGGGGCATCCCGACTGGAAGCGGGCAAAGATCCGGATTTTTCAGATTTACCGCGAAGATAATTATGAAGAACTTAAAGCTCATCACCAGGAACTGGTCACCACCGGTCGTTTACCGATTACTTTAAAAAATATTGAATGGATTCCGGAGGAGGAGGATATACCGATACATGAAACAATCAGTAAACATTCTGCTAAAGCAGGATTGACACTGATCGGGTTTCAGGTAGATCAGGTCAAGCATGAGGGAGAAAACGTATTTATGGGTTATGACCAGTTAGGTACTATTTTGTTTATTAACGCACATAACCGAATTGAGATCCAATAACCCGTTCAAACATAGCCACCATTTGTTCATCAGGATCTGTAACAGAGTCAGCTTTATGAACTAATTCTATGAGCAATTTCTGCCTGATTGACTTATCCGGAGTCGCCTGAGCTCTTTTCCAAGCATTATTTCAAAACTAGTGAGACTGTTCTGTGCGGAAGTTTGATCATGAAACACCTTACGGAACCAGGGAGTTAAATCCTCTTTAATATTTTGATACCGGTTCTGTGAAGCACGATACAGTTGTTTTTGAAGCAGCTGGTTATTTAAAGCCATACCCGGCTAATTTAACTATTTTTATAACCTAATAAATACACATGTCAGGTATTCGTAATATCACCCTGTGGTTCTTTCTTTTAGCTTCACTATACTCTTGCAGTGAAGATATCAGTATGGTTTCACCCGGTGCCCCCATTCCGGTTGTATATGGAATCCTTGACATCCGGGATTCTGTGCATCAGGTCCTGTTCGGAAAAACTTTTTCGGGAGAAGAAAGTTTATCCGAACTGACTTACCATCCGGGGATGATGTATGACCCGGATGGTTCGGTTACACTGATCGATCCTGTCAGGCAAATCCAAAGTCCATTCACCAAAATAACCGACGGACAGAGAGTACCGGGATTGTTTCCGGTCACTCCCCGGGTTTATTACCGGCTCGTCTCACAACTCCGGCCCGGCAACTATCAGCTGGTGTTTGAAAGCGGCTCAACCGATTCTACATTGGCAGTTGAACTTAATTTACCCGGCCCTTTTCAGTTAATATCTCCCCATCCAGAGTCCAGGAGAATATACTTCTATGAAGATCCGATGGTATTCTCATGGATTCCGCCGGCCGGATCAGGGGTTTATGAGATTGCGTTTATACTGCATTATGAAGATCATTTTAAAAACAGCGAACAAATATCCAGAAAGTTCAGGCATACGGTCCTGCTTTTTCGCGAGACGCTGGAACAGGATCATGACCGGCTGGTGTACCGGTTTTATTCGGATCCTTTTTTTAGAGATGCCGGTCGTTCAATTCCTGTTAATGAAGAGGTTGGTTATCGAAAGCCTGTATGGATTGATTTAGAAGTCACCGCAGGGGATACGGTTTTATCAAAATATCTGAAATGGCAAACCCTTGCAATTGACGGTCAGATCAATCCCAATGGCAATATCAATGGAGCTATAGGGTTTATTGCCGGAAAATATACTATCCGGATGCCGCACCTGAAACTTTCAGCCAGAGCACAAGACTCGCTCGTTCTTGGCCGGTTTACCAAATTGCTGGGATTCGTGGCTAATCCCGACTGGTAATTTATTTTCCGGACATGCCAATTCAATCTAAAAGCCCGGGATACCAATTTTATTCGTATCTTTGGGCTTTATTTATCAATTTAGTTTTAGAATTATGAACATTTACGTTGGCAACCTCAGTTACGGGGTTGATGAAAATGAACTCAAAGCTGCTTTTGAAGAGTATGGTGCAGTAACCTCTGCAAGAATCATTACGGATAAATACAGCGGAAGAAGTAAAGGATTTGGTTTTGTTGAGATGGAAGATGATGACGCAGCCAAAAAAGCCATTGAAGGCCTTAACGGGCGTGCACTTGACAACAGGGAAATTAAAGTAAACGAAGCCCGGCCACGGACTTAGTAAGTATTTTTCCCCGGTATTTTTCTCCCTTAAATTTTTATAATTAAGGGTAGTTTTCCTTGGGTACTCATAGTGGTACCAGAAAAAATTGTCTTATTATTGAAAGAAGCCTTCCGGATGGGAAGGCTTCTTTTTTTACCGGATCACCGATCGCGAAAACGGAGGCAAACGATAACGCCTTGAAGCTATGCCGGCCGCCCGGTGGAAAGTGGACATAGCTAGCAGAATCCCTAATTTATTCGCTCTGTATCTGTAAAGTATGGGCAGCGACAGCAAATAAAATGAAGTGTTTCAGGAAATACGCAGAAGAAAAACCAGAAGGTATTTTGTCAACTAATCAAATCATTCTATATTTGCCCCGTTTTTGGGCGCTTAGCTCAGCTGGTTCAGAGCACCTGCCCTACAAGCAGGGGGTCACTGGTTCGAATCCAGTAGCGCCCACTTGAAAAAAACCTTCCGCCATGGAAGGTTTTTTCGTATAATCCCTCAATAGGTGATCTGACCCTCGTACACCCTGGACTTTTCCGGAGCAACCAGGCTACCCCGGTATTGTACCCGGGCACCCCGGTTATTGGTAACCATAGCAGTGGTGTTTCCTCCCGGAGCTACCCGCAATTCAACCCGGTAAAAGCCCACGTTGGTGCTGATGGTAGCCTTGATCAGGCGATACCCTTTTTTACCGGTGTTTTTCACCTCCAGCTTAGTTATGTGGCCATAAAACGTAGCCCCCCCAACTCCATTCGGACCGATATTCGAATTTGAACCGGTTTGAATTACCGCTTTATTCTTGATCAAGCCGATAAAATTGAGATTGGGATCAACCAACTCACTCGTTCCGTCTTTTTTGATCAACCGATCAGCTTCAAGCACGAGTAAGGTGTCTGTAACCAGACGTGAGATCTCCATCTCATGCTCTTTTTCTCTCTTGATTCTAAGAGCTTTACGTTCTTGTCGTGTCAATTTCCCCCCGGTTTTTCCATGCCCAAGAACATTCTGACCCTGGATAGCTGTTGCCATCAGAGCAATTACCCAAACCATCAATAACTTTTTCATTTTTCTCCTTTTTAATTCCGGAAATAAAGTTATCAAACTCTGTACCATTCTTACAATCTTAATAAAAAACGTATATTGTTTTTTTTTACCAAAACCTAAAGCACGTATTATTATGAAGAAAAGATTTACGCTCTTGTTGTTCGTTTTATGTTTACCTC
>JAGHDB010000283.1 GCA_021160155.1 Bacteroidales bacterium
AACAAAAACGAGGCGATGCCATTGAAAACCACCGTAAATGGGTTGATGCCGCCCGCCATCTGGGTTGTTTTGCCATTCGCGTAAATGCATCCGGTCCGGGCAGCGCGGATGAACTGGGTCAAAATGTAGTTAAAGGATTATACCAACTGGCCGCTTATGCGCAACCCAAAGGAATCAGTGTCATTGTCGAAAATCATGGCGGATTCTCATCTGACGGCCAATGGTTGTCAAAAGTGATCAAGTCGGTGAATTTGCCTAATTGCGGTACGTTGCCGGATTTCGGTAATTTCAATATACGTAAGGGTGTGGCATACGACCGGTACCGGGGAGTGAAAGAGCTGATGCCTTATGCCAAGGATGTAAGCGCCAAAACTTACGATTTTGATGAATCGGGAAATGAAACCACTATTGACTATGACCGGATGATGAGAATCGTCAAACGATCAGGTTACCGGGGATATATCGGTATAGAATACGAGGGAGACCACTATACCGAAGAAGAGGGCATCATGCTGACTAAAAAATTGTTGGAGCGTTATCTGTAACCTCCTCCCCTGCGCCTTTTCTTTAATTATTGATCGAAAGAAGCGTCAAAAGCACGGTTCGTGGAGGGGAAATCCACGCTTCTGACAAACTGACAAGCTTCTGCAGCACCATGTTCACGGTCCATTCCGCTGTCTTCCCATTCTACCGATAAAGGCCCGTCATATTGAATGCGATTCAGCGCACGTATGATCTCTTCAAAATCAATATTACCCCTTCCAAGACTTCTGAAATCCCAGTACCGCCGAACATCCCCAAAATCAGTGTGCCCTCCGAACACTCCTGCCTGTGTGGGAAAAGGAGACCATCCCACATCTTTCATGTGTACATGAAAAATCCGGTCGGTAAACCGGTAAATAAATCCCAGATAATCAACTCCCTGATAGCCAAAATGACTGGGGTCAAAATTAAAACCGAATGCCGGGTGGTCATCCAGCACTTTCAGTGCCCGGGCAGCAGTAACCGTATCGAATGCAATTTCCGTAGGATGAACTTCAAGGGCAAACCGGATACCCAAACTCTGGTATTCATCCAGTATGGGTTTCCATAAGCGGGCAAATTCAGCATACCCATCCTCTATCATTGAAGGCGATACCGGCGGGAAAGAGTAATTTAAATGCCAAATCGGACTGCCGGTAAAACCATTCACCACATCCACTCCCAGGCGTTTGGCTGCTTCGGCTGTTTTGACTATCTCTTCGGCAGCCCGCTTTCTGACCCCGTCGGGATCTCCATCCCCCCAGATATAATCGGGTAGAATAGACTTGTGTCGTTCGTCAATCCGGTCGGCCACAGCCTGACCCACCAGGTGACTTGAGACTGCCCATACATTCAATCCGTATTTTGAGAGAAGCTCACGACGCCCGTCGCAATAATCCTGATCCGCTTTATTCACTTCAAAATGGTCTCCCCAGCAGGCCAGTTCAAGACCATCATATCCAAAATTACGTGCTTTCTCACAAAGATCCTGCAAAGCAAGGTCAGCCCATTGTCCGGTAAAAAGAGTCACTGGTCGTCCCATGATATTTTTATTTTGATCAAAATTAATATTTCCAAACTGTTTTGAAAAGTGATAATTTCTTGTAAAATTTAATCCTCCTAAAAAAACAACTTATTACTAGCTAAACCTATTACAAAATGAATGAAAAAAACTACAATGCCAAACGGTTGTTCCTGTTAAGTTGTGTTGCACTTATTACAACAGCGATGACTTTCGCCATCCGGGCCCGTTTAGAACCTGTCTGGACCGATCAGTTTGCCCTGACTTCTGAACAGACCATGTGGGCTTTCGGAACAGCTTTTTGGGGATTTACCCTGGCTCAGTTTATCGGCGGCCCTATTGTGGATCTGCTGGGGATGAAACGGTTTGTCTGGATCGCATTCTTCCTGCATCTGGCAGGAATTATTTTAACTATTATGGCTTCGGGATTCTGGACACTTTTTATCGGAACCCTTTTCATCGGAGTGGGTAACGGCAGTATTGAAGCGGCTTGTAACCCGCTTGTCACAACTATTTTTCCGAATTATAAAACCAAAATGCTAAACCGATTTCATGTTTGGTTTCCCGGAGGTATTGTAATTGGCGGGGTATTGGCTTATCTGATTCAGGATATTCTGGATCTGGGATGGCCTTACCTGGTAGCTACCCTCCTGGTTCCCCTGGTCATTTACGGTTTTCTGATGCTGGGACAGAAATTTCCAAATACCGAGCGGATTGAAATGGGCGTATCCTATGGAGCCATGTGGAAAGCTATATTGAAACCCCTGTTTCTGATCATGCTGTTCTGTATGTTACTGACAGCTGCCATTGAGTTAACCACAAACCAAAGAATTACCACGCTTCTTGAAGGTACCGGAACGGCGCCTATCCTGGTATTGGCTTTTATCAACGGCATTATGGCCCTGGGGCGCGCATTCGCCGGACCGATAGTTAAACGTATAAACACTACTGGTATGTTATTCAGTTCCGCTGTGCTCAGTTTGATCGGCCTGTTGCTGATGAGTTATGCAAACAGTGCTGTTTATGCATTTGTTGCTGCTGCCGTTTTTGCTGCGGGTATCTGTTTCTTCTGGCCCACAATGCTGGGTTTTGTTTCTGAAAACATCCCCGAAAGCGGGGCACTCGGACTGTCGATTTTCGGAGGAGCCGGAATGCTGTCGGTATCCATCTTTTTACCTATCTCCGGATTTCTGACGGACAAAGGATTTGACGGAGCTCAGATCCTCCGTTTCACCGCCATTCTTCCGGTGATATTAATTATTGTTTTCTCCATAGTTTTTCTGACTATGGTAAAAAAGAGACCTGAAGCAACAACTTAATTCAAAATCACATGAAACAACTTCGTTGGGGAATGATCGGCGGAGGCAAAGGAGCTTTTATCGGCGGAGCTCATCGCATTGCCGCTAAAATCGCTAATTCTTATGAATTCATTGGAGGCGTACTGGATGTGGATTTTGAACGGGCTAAAGAGTTTGCCCTCGAAGAAAATCTTGATCTGCAAAGAGTTTACCCGGATATGGATTCGTTCATCCGCGGTGAAAAATCAATGCCCTCAAATCAACGTATGGAGGTGGTATCCATTGTCACACCTAATTTTCTCCATTTTACACAGGCTAAAAAACTTCTGCAAAACGGTTTTCATGTCATTTGTGAAAAACCGGTAACGTTCACTTCATCCGAAGCTACGGAACTGAAAGAACTGGCTGAATCAAACCAACTGGTTTTTTGTCTGACCCACACCTACACCGGCTATCCGATGGTGAGAGAGATGAAACGCAGAATTGAATCCGGGGCTGTCGGTACTTTACAACGTGTGGATGTTCAATATCTTCAGGGATGGATCAATCCCATTATCCATGGCGGTGAAGCCAAACTGGCTACCTGGCGGCTGGATCCCGCCGTTTCGGGGATCAGTTCCTGTATGGGTGATATCGGGGTTCATGCTTTCAATCTTCTTGAATATACCACCGGATTAAAAGTTAAGAAAGTGCTGGCGGTTTTAAATAATCTGAAACCTGAAAATCCATTGGATCTCGACGGCAATGTGCTGCTTCAATTCGATGAAAACCTGACCGGGATCATCCGGTCATCCCAGATAGCTACCGGCGAAGAGAATAATCTCCAAATCAGTGTATACGGGACAAAAGGTGGTTTTCACTGGGAGCAGGAACATCCCAATGAATTGAAAATGCTTCATGAAGGAGCCCCGTTTGAAGTTATTAAACCGGGATATGATTTTCTCTCCGACTTTGCAAAGGAGAGTTTTGTATTGCCTCCGGGACATCCCGAAGGGATCTATGAAGCTTTCGGAAATTTGTACAAAGGCGCCGCAAAAGCTATTCGTAAAATGTCTCTGGCGCCGGGCCAGTTTCCCGGTATTGACGACGGAATCCGTGGAATGCGTTTCATAGAATCGGTGGTTGAATCCCATCGTGAAAATAATACCTGGGTTTCCTTGTAGCACATCTATATTCCTGAAGCAGGGGCTCATACGGGCCTCTGCTTTTTTTTATATCTTTACCCTGATCCAATGCATCAGCTATTATGGATATCTCTCTGGTCATTCCGTTATTTAATGAAGAACAACTGGTTGAGAAATTGATCAGCCGTATCTTGGAAGCTCTGCAACCGGTCACCAAACAGTTTGAAATTATCTTTGTAGATGACGGCAGTACCGATCAGACTTTTGATCTGCTGCTCCGGGCCAGGGAGCAGGAACCCCGCATTAAGATCCTTCAACTCTCCAGAAAATTCGGGCATCAGGCTGCTTTAACAGCAGGGTTGCGTCATGCGAAAGGAAATTTTACCGGGATTCTTGACGGAGATCTTCAGGATCCTCCCGAACTGATTCCTGAAATGTATGAACTTCTGGCATCCCGAAAATATGATGTGGTATCCGGCAGACGGATCATTACCGGGATTAAAACACCCGCAGAAAGACCTAACCGGTGGTTTCACCGGATATTCTCAAAAATATCCGGCATTGCCGGGATGGAAAATACCGGTCATTTCTCCATGATGAACCGCCAGGCTTTAGAAGCACTGTTGCAGTTTAAAGAGGCTATCCGTTACCTGCCCGGACTGCGACAACAAATTGGTTTTCGACAAGGATTTATTGACTATCAGCGACATCCCAGAGATACCGGTCGGTCTAAAATGAAAAAGAAAGAGTTGCTCACGCTCAGCACAGATGCTATTTTTTCTTTTTCAAAACTTCCCATTCGCATTTGCCTTTACCTGGGCTTAACCGGGATCCTGATCTTTTTTATTGCCGGAATTTATTCCCTGATCGCCAAGCTGGCCGGATTTGCCATTCCGGGTTGGTCATCTACCGTTTTAAGCATCTATTTTCTCGGGTCTATACAACTCACATTTTTAGGCGTTTTGGGTGAGTATATTTATCGAATCTATAAAGAGAGCCAACACCGGCCCATCTATTTTATCCGGGCTTTTTACGATTAACAGATGACAAAAGGGTTAATTACGGGAGAACCGCGCACAAGCGGGTGGCATGTACTCTTTATTTTTCTATCCGTTGCCGTTTTCTTTCTTCTTCCGTTTATAAGCCGCAGTGCGGGTATTTCGGGAGACGAACCCGTACATATGGCTCACGCCGCAATGGTCAGCCGGTATTTTGAAACCTCGGGTGCCGACCAGGCTGCACTGGAAACTCCTGAAACTCATCTTAAATATTACGGTCAGGCAGTTGACAACCTGTGTTACCGGCTCAGCACTATTTTCAAGGGTATTGATCCATACCGGATCAGGCATCTTGTCAACTCCCTGATCGGGGCGGCAACGCTCGTGTTCTGCGGTTTACTGGCCATTGAACTGGCCGGTATACGTGCCGGCATTCTGGCTCTTTTATTTTTGTTCTTTTCGCCCCGGTTTATCGGACACAGTTTTAATAACCTGAAAGATATTCCTTTTGCATTCGGTTACCTGGCCGCATTATACGCCCTGATCCGGTGGATCAAATTTTTCCCGTCCATCCGCTGGAAACCCATGGCCGGTCTGGTCGCTGCAACCGGATTCACACTGGCTGTCAGGCCGGGAGGCCTTTTTCTCTTTCCGGTTCTGTTTTTCTTCGTCGCGTTGCAGGCAGTGATTAAAAAACCCGAATCCGTCTGGTTTAACCGTCGCAATCTGATCTTCTTTACCAAACTGTTTGCCGGTATTTTTCTGATTCTGCTTATTGCCTATTTTCTGGGAATTGCCGACTGGCCCTATGCACTGCAACGTCCCCTCACCCACCCGTTTCAGGCACTGTCAGCCATGACGCATTACAAAGTCAGTATTCGCCAGCTATTTGAAGGCCAGGTTTTCTGGTCTGAAAATCTTCCCCGGTATTATCCGCTCAAATATCTTTTCATAAC
>JAGHDB010000201.1 GCA_021160155.1 Bacteroidales bacterium
AGCTACGGGATGATTCTTGTCCATTAGAAGAATTTCGTTAAACCGGTCAATAGAAAAATAGTCTGCCGACTCAAAAGAAGCACGGTTCTCAATACTGCCAATCATGCCCCGCATAACCATCAGGCTGTCTCCTCTATGCCATTGAATCATCTCCACATCAAGATCCAGTTGGTGGTAAGTATCAAAATACCTTGATTCGGATAAACCTTTTCCGTTACGGATCAGGGAAATTTCACCGCGGGGATTTGAATACTGGAAAAGCAGACCCGGATGAAAGATAGAGTCTTCCTGCAGGTAAATACTGACCTGGGTGTTGATCCCTCTGGTCCGTTGGTTTTCAAAAACAAAATAGGTGGATGCCAGGCGCATCAAAGGGATTTGATCTCTGTAAACCAGCAGTTCGCTTTTACGATCTGGAAGTCCTGACCCGATCACTTTTCGGCCTCTTAACGTAAATCCGCCCCGGTAATCCATTCCGGGAAATATGTTCTTGACCAGGTTTTGCTGATCGTATGAAGTGAATCTGGGATAACCTGCCAGTTCGGCTTTCACACCGGGTAAAATTTTATCTTCAAGAAACCCGTTAACCGGAAATTCAAAATATCGATGATCAATCAGGTTTACCGAATCTATACGGTAAACCGAGCGACTCAGATTTAGTGAGTAGTCAGCTAATTGTACAACTATCTGATCAGCAGGAAGCTTTACGCGTTCCCAGGTAACCTGTCCACCACTTCCGCTCCATAAGTGACGAAAAGGATCATAACTTCCCGAAGTCTGGAGAATAGCCAGGCTGTCGGTTTGGCTTCCTCCCTTCAAATCTGTGGCAGTTGTCACCACATGAAAAGTAGTGTCGAACACAAATGATCCGGCATCCGGATCAATTGACCAGTAAAAAGAACCTGAACGGTACAATGTGCCATTGAGTGTGAAATTCTTACAAAAAAGAAGGTACTCGGTAACAAGATTTAACTGCACATTTTTCCGGTTGAGCATGAGCCCCAGGTATTTGCTCCATACTCGGTAATTAGCCAGTTCACCGGGTTTTTCGGTAAGAGCCATAAAACAGTTGAGAAAAGCATCGAAATGAGGGTAGGGACGTGCACCCCGGATGAGGAGTTTGTTTGCTAAAGAAGTCAGGTTAGCAACCTGATTTTCATCTAATTGGCCTTTATCTAAAAAAGATTCAAATCTGGATAAAAGACGATGTGTCCGTTCAGGATTTTGCCTGTGTTTTTCAAAAAAGGATTTAAATTGCGATTCCAGGAGATGAATGTCAGGTTTAAAACGGAATTCTTCCTGTGCCCATGCAGTCATGCAAAGTCGGCTTGCAAGTACCAGTAAGATAATAATGGTTTTAAACCGGAACATTTGCATAAATAAAAAGAAGATGACTATTAATCTTCTTCAAACGAACGGGCAATTGCCAGAAAATCCCCGGCATTAAGTGATGCTCCGCCGATCAGTCCGCCATCTACATCCTTTTGTTTGAATAAAGATTTTGCGTTTGAAGGCTTACAGCTTCCTCCATAAAGAATAACCGTTTTATCAGATGTGTGTTTTCCGTATGCTTCTTGTACGCTGTTTCGTATGAACTGGTGCATCTCCTGAGCCTGTTCAGGAGATGCGGTTAACCCGGTTCCAATGGCCCATACCGGCTCATAAGCAATAATTATCCGTTCAAATGATTCAATAGTGAGGTGAAATAATCCTTCGGTAAGTTGTTGTTCAACAACTATATTTTGCTTGTTTTGTTTTCGTTCTTCTAAAGATTCTCCACAGCAAAAAATGGGTTGCAATCCGGCTTCAAGAGCCAGATCGATTTTACGGGCAAGTTGTTCAGATGTTTCAGCAAAAAGTGCACGTCGTTCTGAATGTCCGATAATAACCGCCCTGGCTCCTGTTGAGTACAGCATCGAAGCAGATACTTCACCGGTAAAAGCTCCGGAGGATTCACTGGCGCAATTTTGAGCAGCCAAAACCATGGATGTCGAAGAGATTACTTCCTGAACCTGTGATAAATGAGTGAACGGCGGAGCAATAATAATTCGTATGTCTTTTTGTAATGGTTTGTGTTTCAGGCGAATACTGATTTCTTTGGCTAAATCAATACCGGATTTCAAATCGGTATTCATTTTCCAGTTACCGGCGACAATTTTTTCTCTCATGGATGATAGTAAATAAATGATTATTTAAAAGAAGGTATTTCACTTGCCAGTTTATCTAAATCCGGAAGATGTTTGTAATGCCATTTGTTAATGATGGTTCCGTTTTTAAGCATGACTAATCCGGGATTAGACCGGATAATGGTTTTCAGGGTAATCTGATCAGTGGTACAAAACGGATAATCAGCTCCCACAAGGTCTGTGAAAGCATCTATCTCGTCATCCAGTGAAGCCGTTAATGCAATAAAACGATTACCCCGGTTAATAACGAATCTGGCGATCTCATTGATTTGATCAAAATAATCCGGGTTGCTTTTCTTAAGATCGTAAGCTATTAACAGAAATACATATCCGTCGGAATGCAGGACATCATTGGTAATGTCCGCTCCGTCACGGGTAACAATAGAAAAATCATGAATGGGCGGTTCATATCCTTTTTGAATCAACCGGGTATCCCGGTTGATGAATTTACCCGGGTCGGCAGGGATGTCTTCTACACTGTTATACCGGTGTTTAACACCATCCTTTTCATAATAAAAAACGGATTCATAAATATCCTGAGGAGCATCTTCCGGAATAGTCATCAATGCAGGGATATTATTGCCGATTTTATAGGGTCTGAAATCGATCAGTGGTAAATTGTTCAGATTTGACGATTGGAAAATGCCGATGAATCCGGCCATTACAATAATTAATAAAATTTCACCTATCGGTCCGATCCATTCATGGTAGCGATTACGGTTGATAAAG
>JAGHDB010000176.1 GCA_021160155.1 Bacteroidales bacterium
AATTTTATTCAAATAAAATTCAGAATTAAACTGTAACTTGTCTGAAACTTAAAGTCATAGTCATGAAAAAACAAATTTATTTAGTTCTGGGCGGGATGTTTGGCCTGCTGGTCGCATTATCCGGTTGTTCCCAGAAAGTGGTCGTGCCAGACAAGGTGACCGCTGCGTTCAAAACGCAGTTTACAGGTGCCGCAAAGGTGAAGTGGTCGAAAGAATCCGATAAAGAATTTGAAGCTGAATTCCACCTTGCCGGGATAGAAATGTCAGCCAATTTTACTGAGGATGGTCAGTGGATTGAAACAGAGACCGAGATCCCTAAAAAAGATCTGCCCGCTGCCGTAACAGATACGCTGAATGCAAAATACCCGGGTTTTAGAATTGAAGAGGCAGCCTGGACCGAAACGGCAGGTGAGGGATCGTTTTATGAACTCAATATTGAGAAAAAGAGAGAAGAACTCATTCTGCATATTGACCGTCAGGGGCAGGTGCTGAAGAGCGTTACTGAAGAAAACGAAGAGGGGGAAGGGGATGAAGATAACGATTAAGCCGGGAACTTTTACAACTTACGACAACACCCTGATCGAAGCAAGTTTTTAGAATTCCTTAACTTAGTGGTACTAAAAACTGGCCGGATGAAAATATTTCGTACTGGTGCAGCATCCTGTACCTTCCTGTTCCTGGCATTGATTATCGTATTACCGGGATGCCAGATGAAAAACCAACCGATAGTATATATCCCATCGGAACATGTTTCGCTGATCGATCTGGCTGCAAAGGAAATCCGGCGGTATGTTTATCTCCGAACCGGCACTATCCTTGAAATCAGGGATATTGATAAAATAGATACCACCCGCGGGTCGATTGTTTTGGGGGTGGATACTACCCTGCCGTCCGAATCATTTCAATTATTTAATGACATTGTGGAGACGAATAATTATGCATCTCTCCAAATAACCGGTCATAATCCGGTATCCGTACTATACGGGGCCTATGCGTTTATCGAAAAACTGGGGGTACGGTTTTATCTTCACGGGGATGTAATCCCGGATAAAAAAATCCGGTTTGAGATTCCTGATCTGAATGAAACCCACACGCCCCGTTTTGCCATACGGGGTATCCAGCCTTTTCATGATTTTCCCGAGGGCCCGGATTGGTGGACGCTGGAGGATTACAAGGCTTACCTCAACCAGATGGTGAAGATGAGAATGAATTTCATCGGTTTTCATACCTATCCCCAGGGAGGTGTGGGCCCTGAGCCTTTGGTGTGGATCGGTCCGAAAAATGCTGTGAATGATAATGGAACGGTGAAAACCGCTTACCGGGCCCGTCATTTTCTCACCTCTTCGGGGACCTGGGGATACAGTCCGAAAAATACTTCGGATTATTCTCATGGCCTGGGGGTATTGTTCCCGGATGATAATTACGGGACTGATTACATGAAAGGGATCACGGTTTGGCCTGAAAATCCGGATCAGGAGGTGATGCTGTTCAACCGTTCTGCCGCTTTTTTCCGCGAGGTGTTTGAATATGCGCATCAACTTGGCATTAAAACCTGTGTGGGTACAGAAACTCCTCTTGTTGTCCCCTCACAGGTGAAAGAACGGTATCCGGGATTAACCGCTGAAGATTATTATGAAGGGATATTTACCTGGATCAAAAAGAACTATCCCGTTGATTATTATTGGTTCTGGACACCTGAGGGATGGACATGGGGAGGTAATTCAGATAAAGATATCCAGGCTACCATTGACGATTTATCGGCTGCTCAAAAAGCTGTAAAAGCGACCGGGGCTTCTTTTCAGTTGGCTACCTGCGGATGGGTATTGGGACCGGCACAGGATCGTGCGATGTTTGACAGGATCCTCCCGAAAACATGGCCCATGAGTTGCATCAACCGGCAGGTGGGTTTCTCCCCGGTGGATTCGGCATTTGCCCGGATCAAAGGGCGCCCGCTGTGGGCGATTCCCTGGATGGAGGATGATCCGGCTCTGACCATTCCCCAGTTATGGGCCGGCCGGATGATTGAAGATGCATCGGATGCATTGAATTCAGGGTGTGCCGGATTATTGGGGATTCACTGGCGCACGCGGCCTCTCTCGATGAATGTCGGCGCCCTGGCTCAGGCCGGGTGGGGAGAGTCGGACGGTGAAAGTACGGATGTGGATGGATATTACCATAATTGGGCCTTGGGTAATTTTGGTGTGGAGGTCGCCGATTCAATGGCCGGCTTGTTTGCAGGAATGGATGGACAGGAGATCAGAATAAACCGGGGCGGCGGTCGAAAAACCCGGTTGCCGCGACCGGCTGATTGGGCACACGGTCCTGGTGGTGTGGTGCCGGATACCACTGATTGGGAAATCCGGAAACGGGATTATGCATTTGTAGATCGTATGGAATCCTGGCGGGATCTGATTCACAAACCGGGGTACCGCGAACGGTTCGATTATTGGCTGAACCAGTTTAAATATTTACGGGCGTACGGAAAGTTTGCCTGTACAGTCGGGCAAATAAATCAATACCTTGCCCGTTACCGCCGGGGAGACCAGTCCGTCCGAACGAATGCTGCTGATGAACTGGTGAAACTGCGGA
>JAGHDB010000268.1 GCA_021160155.1 Bacteroidales bacterium
CTAATATCTAATATCTAATATCTAATATCTAACATCCAATATCCAACAACCATGACTAAAAAAATTTACCTCTTTGCAATCGGACTGACAATAATTGGTGCTGGACTGACAGGGTATCAAGCCTGGCATCATAATAGTCAACGCAGCTCCTATGAACATTTTATCAGAAAAACATGTGATCATTTTCAGGTCACCAGACCGGCGGTTACAGAAAACATCAGCAGAATGGATCAACCTGATATGGCCGCGCTGGATGAATTCCTGAAAACGGTGGATCCCGCTACGAAGAATGTACCCACCGAGCGACTAATAAATGCATACCGGCAAACTGAAACCCTGGAGAATCTGAAAACCGGCGGGGATGCATTAACCTGGACAGCACATCCGACCGATATGGGGGGGCGTACCCGCACACTTATGTTTGACCCCAATGATCCGGAACATAAAAAAATGTGGGCAGGAGCTGTCACAGGCGGATTGTGGGTAAATGAAGATCCTGTGAGTGGTGAAGCCTGGCAACCGGTAGATGATTTCTGGCCGGATCTCTCCATCAGTTGTATGACTTACGACCCGAACAATACCCAAAATTTTTATGTTGGAACAGGAGAAAGTCAGACCGCGCTGATCATTTACCGTGAATCGTCCGGTAAGGGAATGGGGATCATACATTCAACTGACGGAGGCACCTCTTGGTCACTTATGCCCTCTACCACCGGCTGGGCCTATGTAACAAGTATTCTGGTAAGAAATGAACAGGGCGTCAGCGTTATTTATGCCGGTGTGGTTTCAGGAATATATAAGGGTGCAGGGCATCAAAGCCAACCCGGTGACGGATTGTACCGCTCAACTGATGGCGGAGTAACCTGGGCCCAGGTATTACCAAATATCCCCGGAACAGATCATTCTTATGCTCCTTCCGACCTGGATATGTCATCCGACAGCAGCCGGATATTTGTCGGCACTACTTACGGCATCAATGAGGATGCCTCTGATAATGACCGGTCAGGTGCTGCCTGCCTGCTTTACTCGGATGACGGGATCAATTGGACAGTCAACTCCACCTATCACGATCTGATTACAGCGGGTTATAACATCCCGGGTAAAAGCCGCACATACCACTATCCCGGACGGGTAGTTCTGTCTAATGTGCCATCTAACCCGGATATGATGTATGCACTGGTTGCCGGCGGGTACCTCAGGGGTGATCAGTTTATTGGATATGATTGTGCATTAATTCTTAAAACAGAGGATAAAGGCGCTACATGGACCAGCCTGGAAAATATACCTATGCGCGGCAGCAGCAACACATTTGCCTACCTGGCCTGGCATGCATTGGAGGTAGAAGTCAGTCCGTTTAACCCTAACGTAATCTGGATAGGAGGTCTGGATACCTGGCGAAGTACGGATGGAGGGGTGAACTGGACAAAGATGTCAGACTGGGCTCAGATGTATGGAAACGGATCACCCAAATATGTTCATGCCGATATCCATGTAATTACATACAAACCCGGTACCGACAACGAACTCTTTGTAACAACCGACGGAGGTATTTTCGGAACCCGGTCTGCAGCTTCCCCAACCAATGTCGTATTTTTTGAACTGAACCGTAATTACAGTACTTTACAATATTATTCGTGTGCCATCCATCCCGATTCAGCCGCCATTCATTTTATGGGCGGTTTGCAGGATAATGGAACCATCTTTTATAAAAAAGGTGATACCCCAACATTCAGAAATATGCTCTCAGGAGGGGATGGAGCCCTCTGTTTTGTAGATCAGGATCACCCTTCGGTATGTATCACCACTGTATATAACAACTCTATCTATACCTGGAAAGGAGATAAGGAAACCATGCCTGACCGGTTGCAATCCCGGGGTTTTAATACCGGGATGTTCATCAATGCCATGGATTACGACTGGAAAAATGACATTCTTTTTGCCAACGGCACCAATGAACAGGGGAATAACAAAAACACCCTGGAAGTGATCGGGATTACAGAAAGCAATATTAACGGGACACTGCGTAATATACCCACTCATTCAAATGTTCCGATCTCTAATGTCAAGTGGTCAGAACTTTCTCCCCAGAATCTGAGTACTCTCTTTCTCGGAACTCAGGCCGGCAAACTGTTTAAACTTGAAGATGCAGCTCACATCGGAACACTGACCGATCTTACAGGCGCTGATTTTCCCACAGCCAATATCAGCGCGGTGGATATTGGGCAAAGCGAAGATACTCTGTTAGTTACATTCTCAAATTACGGGGTTCCATCGGTCTGGCTGACTGTGGATGGTGGCCAAAACTGGAAAAATATTGAGGGTAATCTTCCGGATATGCCTATTCGCTGGGGGATTTTCCATCCGCTAAACGGAAAACAGGTGATGTTGGCTACAGAAACGGGAGCCTGGACTTCTCCCAATGTTCTGGCTGATCCGGTGGTCTGGAGCCCGGATAATCATGGAATGGCCCATGTCAGGATCGATATGTTGAAATTCCGTAAATCCGACAATACCGTGCTGGCAGCTACCCACGGAAGAGGGATGTTCACCACGATCTGGGAACCGGCCTTTGTTAGTGGTACGGCAGATCAATGGATCAGTGATAAAGTGCGTGTTTTTCCCAATCCTTCCAACGGTATGATTTCCATAGAAATACCTGCCGGCAATAAATCGGCTGTCAGCATCCTGGACGTAACCGGCCGGGTTGTATTATCAGAAAGCATTCCGGATAATTCCACAACAACGCATCGATCGTACAACCTGACGCATCAATCCAAAGGGACCTATTTCATCAGGATTCAGAGGAACGGTAAAACAACCACGCAACAACTCATTATTCAATAAATCCTGTTTCATTGATCACGTCATCACACTAACAGATGCACTGGTACTTCTACCCTATTCTGGTCGGCACCGGTATCCTGGTTGGATTCATCAATACACTGGCCGGATCAGGATCTCTGATTACTTTACCTCTGTTGATGTTCATCGGTCTGCCTGCCAATGTAGCCAACGGCACCAATCGTGTGGCTATTTTAATGCAAACAGCCGTAGGTGTCAGAGGTTTTAAGAAGCATAAAGTATTTCAAATCAGGGAAGGCATTTGGTTATCGCTCCCTGCTGTGATAGGAGCTTTGATCGGTGCAGCATTGGCAGTTGACATTGATGACCGGACTATGACCCGGGCGATCGGTTTGCTATTGATCGTGATGTTTTTTCTGATCATTCTTAAACCGGAGGCTTGGGTCAAAGGAAAAGCGGGTCAGGTTAAGGCTAAACCCGGATTACTTCAGGTACTGATTTTTTTCGGGATCGGTTTATACGGAGGATTTATTCAGGCCGGTGTAGGTTTTTTTCTATTGGGAGGCCTGGTTCTGGGAGCAGGATATGATCTGATCAAAGCCAATGCCATCAAGAATCTGGTGGTCTTACTCTACACTCCTTTTGCACTGGCTGTTTTTGTCTGGAACGGGCAGGTGAATTGGCTGGCCGGACTGACCCTGGGGGTGGGTAACATGTTGGGTGCCTGGATTGCCACACGTGTAGCGGTAAGTTGGGGAACTAAATTTGTACGTATCGTATTGCTGACGGTTATTTTCCTGGCCAGTCTGAAACTGCTTGGCGTTTTTAATCTGTTTTAAAGTATTTTCAGATTGTTTTACAGAAGCCTGAAATGGTAGGTGATGGTACCTTTCTGGTAAATCGCCGCATTTGTACTGGTGACTTTGTTGAATCTGGCCTGCAGAGCTGCTTTCCGGGCTGCCTCAAGTAAGCGGGAATCGTTGGTAGTTGATCCTTTCTTGCCGGGTACTGCAGCTACTACTTTCCCCTCTTTATTTACCGTAATCTCAACAACTACAGTCCCGTAATCATTGACTTTATATTCAGGTTTAGCGAGCGTGCCGATCACATTTCTTCCTTCAAGGCTGAATGAGATTCCAGAACCGCGACTTAGTGTATTGGCTTGTTTCCTGGATTCAACAGCCCCGGTATTAACTCCCTTGTTACCGTTTTTTACTTTATCTCCCTGACCGGAGTTATTGCCATTATCGGCCTGGCCTCCAAAAGACTTCTTCATACGTTCGTTTATAGCATTTCGCTGCTGCTGTTCTTTCTCTTTCCGGAGCCGTTCTTTCTCAAGCCGTTGTCGTTCAAGTTCTGCCTGTTTTTTCTTTTCAGCTTCGAGACGTTGTCTCTCTAACTCGGCCTGGCGCTGGCGTTCCAGTTCTGCCTGGTGTTTCTTTTCGATCTCAGCCAGTCGTTTTTTTTCAGCCTCGTCCACTTTGTTGGTTTGGGTCTTAACTGCCGGAGCTTCTTCATTATTCTGGGTCATCAATTTCTCGGCAGGTTTCTTTTTTTGTTCGGTCACCTGAACCGGGGGAGCGGATTCTTTCGGAGGCGGAGTCACTTTAGGCGTAATTGTTTTAACCGGAGGAGTGTAAGTCTGCTTTTGAGGCTCCTGGAGTCCGGATCCCAATTCATTGGTCCCGAAATTGATTAAAATACCCTCTTCAGGAGGTGGAGGGAAAGGGGCACTGTAGTGCAAATAGAGCAGCATTACGATAATCCCGATGTGAAAGATTACAGTACCAATAATACCCCGGTAAGTTTTCAGAAACTCCATGAGTTACCTGGATCTCGTAGCCAGAATTACCTTATAATGATTAATTCTCCCTATGTCAAGAACTTTTACCACCTCACTGATAGGAACAGATTCTTCAACATGTAAAGAAATGGTGCGGTCATTCTCCGGCACCCCGTCAAATTTCACTTTTAAGGCACTTTCCAGCTGACTAAAAGCGATAGGGGTACGTTCGATGTAATATTTCAGGTCACGGTTAATAGAAACCGTTGTGATCGGTTTGGCCGAGACCTGGCTGCTGCTTTTGGGTAGCAATAATTTCAGCGCATTCGGCTGAATCATGGTAGAGGTAATCATAAAGAAGATTAACAGCAGAAATACGATGTCAGTCATTGAAGAGAGGCTGAACTGCGGATTGATTTTATTTTGTGACTTTATGGCCATCTTATCTTTTCTGTTTGCAATTTACTTCAGAGGTTCATTTAGCAGATCCATGAACTCGGATGAACGGGCTTCAAGAAGAAAAACCACATTCTCTATTTTCGCAACAAGGATATTATAGCAAAAATAGGCAATAATACCTACAAAAAGCCCGGCTGCCGTAGTCACCATTGCCGTGTAAATACCATGAGAAAGAAGTGACACATCAATATTACTGCCTGCATTCGACATATCCCAGAAAGCCCGTATCATACCAAACACCGTTCCGAGGAAACCGATCATGGGAGAGGCACCGGCTGAAGTAGCCAGAGTAGGCAAACCTCTTTCAAGTTTGTAAACCTCTAATTTACCGGCATTTTCAATAGCCGCATTCACATCGGTCATAGGTCTGCCGATCCGGCGGATCCCCGCTTCAATCATCCGCGACACCGGTGTGTTTGCGGCGGTAGCCAATCTGATAGCTGCATCAATCTTACCATCATGAATGAACTCTTTGATGCGGTTCATAAAGTGCATATCTTCCTGCCCGGCACGGCGAATAGCAAAATAGCGCTCCACAAAAATATATATAGCCAAAATCGAAAGCAGGGCAATCGGGATCATGAGCCATCCCCCTTTAAGGGTAAGTTCCCAGATCGGCATAGTCACTTGTGATGTTGTTCCGGCACCGGAAAGAGAATCAACCTGTGCCAAATAGTCGCTTTGAATCATTAAAATCCAACTCATATTTTCATCAATTTTTATCCAAATAAAGATATTAAAAAAACGAGATACACATTTGTTTAGTATATCTCGTTTTTACAGTATTTGTTAACTGCCTTTTCCAGGATCAGTGAAGAATCTGTGCCTGCAGCCAATAAGTAGCTGCACCGGCCAGATATCCAGCCAAAGCCAGCAGGGATATTTTTTTCAGATACCAGATAAAGTCTATCTTTTCAAGCCCCATTGCTGCCACACCGGCTGCAGATCCGATAATCAGCAAACTTCCACCTGTACCGGCACAATAAGCCAGAAACTCCCAAAAGTAACCATCCTGAACAAAGAACTGAGCATAAGTCGGATCGGCTGCGGTTTGCACCATTTCAGGAGTCATAATAGGATACATTCCCATTGCTCCGGCAACCAGTGGAACATTATCGACTACACTGGAAAGGAAACCGATAATCAGGTTGATAAAATAAATATTACCCACATGTTTGTTCAACCATCCGGCTAAAAGATCCAGTTGACCGGCCGATGCGAGGCTGGCAACCGCCATTAATATCCCCAGGAAAAAAAGAATAGTGGGCATATCCACTTTCTTCAGTATCCCGGCCACCGTCAGGCGCCGTTTGTCTTCTTCAGGTTTAATTTTATGCATGATCTCGGTAACAACCCAAATAACTCCGAGCCCCAGCAACATGCCCATATAAGGTTGCAGGTGGGTTACAGTTTTAAAAACCGGAACGAACAACAGGGCAGAAACACCCAAAATAAGCAGGGTCCAACGCTCCCCTTTGGTAGTAAATTCTCTGTGTTCACCCTCAGACATGGATGGCCGCTCAATAGGTTTCTTTTTGTAAAATAAGGTAAATATCAGTAATGGAACTACTAAAGTAACAATACTGGGCAAGAACACTTTGAGAATAATATTGACCGTCGTAACCTGGCCATCAATCCATAGCATAATTGTCGTCACATCCCCGATCGGCGACCAGGCTCCGCCCGCATTAGCTGCCAAAACAATCATCGCAGCCATAAACCACCTTTGCTCGCGGTCTTTTACCAACTTACTCAGAATGGCCACCATCACAATCGTTGTGGTCAGGTTATCCAGTACGGCTGACATAAAAAAAGCTAATATTGAGATGATCCAGAGCAGTTTATTCGGATCGTCGGTAGTAATCCGGTCGGTAATGATTTTAAATCCCTGGTGTTGGTCAACAATCTCTACAATGGTCATTGCTCCCAGCAGAAAAAACAGGATCTTACTGGTTTCACCCAAATGGTGGAGTACCTCATGGGTACCCACAAAATGGACCATGTCTTTATGTGCATTGACCGCATCGGGGTTCAGGGTCACAAATTCCTGCCAGGAACGGCTAAAACCCAGGTGTAAAATATCCTGCACACCAATCATGTACGCTACCCATGTGAGGGTACCGATAATC
>JAGHDB010000164.1 GCA_021160155.1 Bacteroidales bacterium
ACTTAATACTTATTGCTTTATTATTTCTGACTTCTCTCATCTATCCATCTCAGCCACGTCTCACAGTCTTCTGTCCACCTTTTCAGATGAGGATCATGAGTGGCTGGTGAAAAGCCATGTCCACCTTCCGGGTAAAATTGAATAATCCCGTTTGGTTGTTTGTTTTGAACATGTCATATGTGTTTTTCCTTTCCAAAACAAACACAAATTTTATTTAGCTGACATTCAAATATATATGTTCCGCAAGAAACATGTAACATATTGAATATCTGATAGTTACAATATTATCGATAAGTTATTGGTTAACTGATATACAATGCATTACAAACATGGTTTATGAACCATTGAATATGAAATTAAAATCTTATTTTTGCCTATGGCCTTTTTAGACTGGATTTATGAATAATTGTATTAAAAAATATCCCGAAAAAGTAAAAGAATTAACCAAAGCCTGGAATGAATGGGCATGGAAAACTTATGTTAAACCCTTTCTTTAATCAATAAAATAATGAAGAGAGCCATCCAAGTATTGACAGCACTAATAATTATCCTGTTTGCCAACGTTAGTAACGTTAAAAGTCAGGAGATCACGGATAATCCTTCCATCTCTGACCACCGGTTGAAACTGGTATTTAACGAAGGAACAAGAACATACGAACTTTATGATGCCGCGGACGGACTGATTTTGTCAGCTGGTATGATCAGCTACACGAACGGTCATGATTCAATCTCCACAAATGATCCTGATATCAGCCGGACAATTCAGAATGCTACCGAAAATAAATTAGTCATTGGTTTCAACAATTCTTTCAAGGTTGTAGCAGAATTGCAAGGAGATTCAGTACTGATTTTCAAAGCTGTTGGCGAATTCCCCGGAGAATTTTTCATGAATGCCAGAGCTCCTCTTTCCGACCGGACCATGGCCGCCATGCTCATCAATGAAAAAACAAACGATCGTCAGACCCTTATTCAATCGTTAGGAAAAACCGAAATACCAGGTCAAAAATCCATCTTCGACCCTCTCAAAGATTTGGCTGTGCAGATTGAGTCAGAAGGGAAAGCTGCATGGGATTATTTTTATCAGTGGCAATTGAAAGCCAGCGCAAAATCCGGGGAGAACCTTTGTACGATTAAACTGATCCGGCATTACTACAGGGATGATCTGGGAATAACCTATTATGCCCCCGTAAAAAAAAGAAGCTATTTTGAAAAGGCTCCTGCTCTTGCCATGACGTGGGTCGGCATTGAAGGTAAATATAACCGGCCGGATTTTGCGCAACGCAAAGAGTGGCTTTATCCAAATATCGACTGGGTATCAAAAAACCTGCTTCCTTATGCCGGGGAAATGGTCTTTCAGCTCGATGACAATTATCCGATCGACGATCCGAAATACATGCGGGATATTTCAGATTATATCCGCAGTAAGGGCCTGATTCCCGGAATATGGATGGCTCCGTTTGGTGTAGCACCATACAAAGAAACCGAGACCCACCCGGAATGGTTCATCCACAAAGCTGACGGGAGCCCTGTCATCACATTTTCAGGACTCAGCTATGATGATGTCCGTCATTACAACTCAGCAGTCCTGAACGTAAATAATAAAGAAGCTGTTGAGCATTGGTTTGCCGGCTTTGTAAGACAAATCAGTGAAACATGGAATTATGATTATTTCAAGATAGACGGAATACCGGCCGTGCTTAGTGCTTACAAAAGATCTGTCGACGGTGAGGGCGTGGATGGAGTCAGAAGAGGCTTACACATCATCCGTTCTGTTCTGGGTCCGGATAAATATATCAATACCTCCTGGGGTATTCCGCTTGAAGGAATTGATATTGTGAACGGATCGCGTGTGGGTGGTGATACCGAGCAGGAAGATCAGGTGATCAGCAGGGTTGCCGTGAAGCAAAATTATCTAAATAATGTCGCCTGGTACAGCGATCCTGACGGTGCTGCCAATATGTACGCCTCAACGGTTTCCCGGGCCCGCCTTAATTTTCTGGGACGGTCCCTTCTCGGCCAGCCTTATGTTACGGATGATCATTGGACAAAAGTACCTGATAAAATTCTTGAAGTCTGGCAAAAAACACTTCCGACAATCGAAAGTATCCCGGCAAATCTTTACAAGATAAACGATCCGGAAAAATATGATCATTTCGATCTCAAAATTACAAAACCGTGGGGAAGCTGGGATGTGGTTGCACTTAACAACTACGCAAAAGAGGACCTCAGGAAATCACTTGATCTGCGGAGACTGGCTCTGACCTCAGACCAGGTATATGTTTTTGATTTCTGGAATCAAAAATACCTCGGAAAATTCAGCCGAAACGATACAATTGAAAGAAATATGAAAGCGATTGATGCACACTGCTTTAATATCGTACCGGTTAGAACTGACAGGCCTGTACTGCTATCCACCAACCGGCATTATACCCAGGGTGGAATCGATATTGAAAAAATGAGCTACACCAAAAAAGGCTCTGAATGGATTATTCAAGGGGAATCCGGTAAACTGATCTGTCAGAAACCCTATGAAATGACCTTCCAAACAAACGGTTATACGCTGGAGATGGCATCGGCGTCCGATGGTATCACAACGATACTCAGTAGAAACGGAATTGCCAAAGTGAGAATCATTCCGGAACAAACCAAAACTGTATGGCTGCTCTCATTTAAGCCGGATGATAACACCTCCGTCAGTTTTGGATCCGAACTGGTACAGACCGCGCCCGGTAAAACGGTTGAGATCCCGTTGAATCTCATTCACGGACCTGCTCATTGGAAGATTAGAAAAAATGACAGGAACATTAAAATAAAGGAAAACCACAGAGAATCAAGTTTTTCATTTGAGATCAATCCCGATGTTCTCGAACCGGAACAAACATGGTCCACCTGGTTAACGCTTGAAAGTAAAGATGCGAACGTATATACCGACAGCCTGCTTGTAGAAGTTCAGGGACCCGACAGGATAAACATTGCCCCCGAAGCCAAAGCATCCGCCTCCAGCATTTATTTTTGGGGAGACCAGAACGGCTATGGAAGACCGGACGGCGTCAATGACGGATTGAGCTTCAAAGCCTGGGAAGCAGCCGAAGGAGATACAAGCGGATGGGTAGAGCTTATCTGGAAAAAACCGGTTACATTCCAAAGGATTGTTATTGATGAATGGATGGAAAGTGGAGGTCATATCCGGTCGTGGTACCTGGAAGCAGGATATAAAACCTGCCAGTATACACCACGCCGGCAAACCAAACCGGTCATCGTATATAAGCCTGATAAGGAATTCATGAATATCATATCAGAAGGAAAAACGATCGGAAGGAATTTTGTCATCATTCTTGATAAACCGGTAACGGCAAATGCCCTCAGGCTATATATAAACAAGGCAAGTAAAAGGCCTGGTATATGGGAAATAGAAGTAAATCCTGCCGATCAGACAAAATAACGATAAGATTGCATAAACTATTCAT